>DATKIP010000064.1 GCA_035544015.1 Candidatus Saccharimonadia bacterium | reverse complement strand
TTGGGGCATGATGTGGTGTTGAATAATACGGGCACAGGACGGTATGATTTTTGGTGACGGCATTTTTGTTTCCTTCCCGAAACGTTTTGCCGTCATTTTTGTGCCTAAACGATGGTTATGTCAAAAGTGAGGGTGGGTCAGTGTCATAATATTGCTTTTTTTGCAAAAATCGGTTATAAATACCTAGTCAATAATCTGATGTACCTACGAGACACGGGGAGGGTCGATGAACCAAGGCGTTACGGTTTTGGATTGTGATTCCTGCAGTCCCGATAATCCCACCGCCGGGGCGGCGGCGGCGCATCCCGATTCGGGACTCGACGTCCGGTTGGCGATTGTGCATTCGCGGTACTTGTACCACGACTACGACGCTGGCGTGGTGGACCAGGAGGCTACGGACGCACTGGCGCGCTACATGGCCGCCACCATCCAAGGCATGCTGCGGCGGATGGGGCTCCAGACGCCGGTGTTTATCGGGGAGCCTTTCCGCAGCGTCATGGGGCCTAAGCAGCACGTGGATGAAACAGACTACGACCTGCACGGTGATGGTGGGCGCGAGCAGCCGGCCGGGAATTTCGCGGATGCGTTGGCGTACCAACGCGAGCTGGCATTGCAGCATCGGATCAACATCATCAACGCCGGCCCGGCACACGGGGTGGCGAAGACGATGCAGATGCTGGGCGATGCTGGGCTGTTTGGCCAGCTGGGACGGCTCGTGACCCAAGGCGGCGTGCTCGATCTGCCCAAGCTGCCCGAGCTCCACTTGGTGGGCGGGCCCGGCATGACATACAACTGGGCCTGCGACAACCAGGCGGCCAGCCGGATGCTGCGGGGGCATCCGGACGTGTCGGTGATCACGCCGAACCACACCAAGGACCCCCGGCTGGGCGTCTGGCCGGACCAGCTTGAGGCCATGGGTGTCCACCCAGTGCTCGCGGCCCCTTACCGCGAGCACTTTGAGGCAGCGAACGAAAGGACGCCATCTCGGAGGGGTAAGCCCCTGGCCGTGCACGATCTGCACTTGGTCTTCATGCTCCGGCAGCTACTGCTGGGTGAAGCGGGACCGTACACCTGGGCGCCGCTCGAGATGAAACCGCCCGTGCCCTGGATGCGTCAACTCGTGAAAGACGTGGACGCGGATATGTACTTCGAGCTCATGCGCAGGTTTACCTGCAACTGAACTCGGCTCCAAAGCCCCGGCTCTTGGTCGCAACGATGCGGCGAAGGGCCGGGGTTGGTTTTTTTGGATGAGATAATTTCTGGTGGCTACGGGTAGATTCGAACTACCGACCAAGAGCTTATGAGTCTCCTGCTCTACCACTGAGCTACGCAGCCATACGGGTACCAATAATAAAAGTTTGAGGGCAATAAGGCAAGACCGGGGGCCCGGTCCGCCCTCTCGGGCAGGCCGGGTGTGTCCCTTCGGCTCATTCTTCGGAATCGGCGCGGGCAAAGCGCCGGAGAGCCGCCTCGACTGCCGTTTCGCAGGTCTGCACATCGGTGCTGTCGATCTCGACGAGGTGGTGCCGCTGCGGCGAAGACGCCTGCCAGTCGCTGACCGTGCTCGGGGTTTCGTTGCCGGCATCGATCAGGATGAGATTGATCTTGGCGATCCGGCAGGCGGCGGTGAGCCCGGGCAGTAGCGCGTTCACCAAACCCAGGGCGGGGCTGGAGGCGATGATCGTCACCCGGCCATACCCCCAGGCCGGTGACGTGACGAAGCCGAGGATCCCCCACGCCACCTCGGTCGGGTCGTGGTTGGTGGGGCGGTAGTCGCAGACCTCGCCCACTTCGCCGTGGCGCTGCATGAACGCGATGAGGCTGGGGGCGATGGTGAGACCGACATCGGGAATGATGAGGATCAGATGGTGCGCCAGGTGATCTCCGTCGGCGGCGGCGCTGTAATGGTGCTGCAGCGAGGGCGGAGGATTGGCAGGCCTGGGCCCGACGAGCATCAGTGCGTGTCCCGATCGGGACATAATAAACACCCCTTTCGGGGGCCGAGTGAATGAGCGAGAGGACAGCCAGATCATAGGCCTATCATGAATAATTGCAAGAAAGGCCAAACCCGGCCTGCTCGCGTGAGCAGGCCGGGCGGGCCCCTTGATGTTCGATCCCTTACCCCAGCTGGCTGAGCGCCTGCGTAAATGCGATCATCCAGGCATTGGGATAGCCCAGAAGATCGATGTGGCCACTGGTGACCGGCACGAGCTGCAGATGCGGGTAGATACGCCTCCAGTGATCGTAGGCGGTGGCCGCCACGGTATCGCGGTGGGTGGAGCGCAGGTAGATTGCCTGTACGCCGTTGCGGGCCGGATTGGGCCGGAGCGGGGCGTGGTGGACGATGTACCCAGCTTGATCGGCTAGAGCCGAGGGCTGATAGAGCCGGGCCTGGCGATGGAGCGCATCGAGCTGCACCTGGCTGGCAGCGGGCCCGAGCTGCAAAGCCGGCGGCGGCCGGAACACGAGCTGGTTGATGGGCCAGAACGGCACTGTGCCGAATACCGGGCCCAGCGGCACGTGCGCCGCTTTGCGCTGGGGGCCGCTGATGATGTCGGCTCCGCCGGTGGGGGCGTCGACTAGCACCAGGTCGCGGCGCGTGATGCCCGCGAGGTGGTTCAGCCCACGGATCTCGTCGTCGGCCAGCAGGCCACCGAGCGAGGCGCCCATGAGCGTCAGCCGCGTGTAGCGCGGCGGACCGCGCCGGCTGAGGCTGTGCTCGAGGTAGGCGTTCAGATCGGACACGATCCGCGCCGAATCGAACCGCCAGTGCGGGTACTCCACCAACAGCACGTCGCCAAACAGCCGCCAGTATGGCAAGAGATTGACGGTGAGCGCCGTGGCATTGCTCTGGTAGCCGGTCTGGAATATCAGGAGCCGGCTGTGGGCGGAGGCCTCGGCGGATGTAGTGGGGTATAACCGCAGCGTCGGCTGGGTGGGCAGGGCTGCTCGTAGTGCCGTTACGTCCACGAAAAAGGACGCGGCCACGAGCAGGAACACGATGAGGGCTTTGGCGCGGCGATGTCGCCCGCGTAGCAGTCTCATTTGGATCACCACCCCTAGGGGGTCGAAGGTTCAAGGGACCAGCATATTATGCAGTCTTGTTTTGATTTATCAATAGTCGGCCGGTTGGCAGGCATTAAAAAACCGCCCGGAGGCGGTGTTTTTGGGATAATTCCTTGGTAGCGGGGGCAGGATTCGAACCTGCGACCTCTGGGTTATGAGCCCAGCGAGCTTCCGAACTGCTCCACCCCGCGGCGTATACCGTTGTATAATGTACCAGAAACGTCCTCCGAGGTCAATGCCGGGGCTCGCAAGTCTGGTGTACCATTAAGCACAAAGGAAGTAGTGAAATGAAGCGATTATGGTTGGTAATGGGAATGTTTTTGGCGCTCGTGCTAGCGCCGGCGGTGGCCTTGGCGGCGGCAACCACCACAGGGAATGTGGTGCTGGCGAAGGGCGATAATCGCACCGGGACGTATTATGCCGCCGGCCAAACGGTGACCGTGGACGGCAATGTCGCCGGGGACGTGGTGTGCGCCGGGCAAACGGTGGTCATTAACGGCACCGTCGGCGGCGATGTGCTGTGCGCCGGCCAGACGGTGACGGTAAACGGCGCTGTGGCCGGCAGCGTGCGGTCGGCCGGGCAGGTGGTGACGATAAACGCGAGCGTGGTGCGCAACGTAACGGTGGCCTCACAGAATTTGGTGATCGGCCCGGACGCGCGCGTGGGTGGCGAGGTAGCGGCGGCTGGCGACACGGTGGCGCTGAGCGGTCCGGTGGCCCAGGCCGTATACAGCGCGGGGCGAACGCTCAGCATTGATGCGCCGGTGGGCGGCAGCGTGACCGCGATGGCGGACGAGTTGGCGCTGGGCAAAGATGGACGCGTGACGGGTAATTTGGATTATACGAGCAGTCAGACCTTTACCCTTGATAAGGGCAAAATATCGGGTCAGGTAGTGCGCCACGCCCCACCGCAGCCATCGCGCGGGCCGACCACGGCGGCTGACCGGCTGACGATGTTGCTGTACTGGATCGTGGCGATGCTCGCGGGCATGCTGCTGGCCATTTGGCTGGCACCGCGACTGGTGCGCTCGGTGACCGGCATGATGATTCAGCGCTGGGAGGCGAGCCTGGGCTGGGGGGCAGTGGCAGTGGTGCTGGCGCCGATCGCAATACTTATACTCGCGGTGACGGTGGTGGGCTTGCCGGCCGCATTGTTTGCAACCGCGCTGTGGGTGCTCGTGATGATTTCTTCGGGTTTGTTTGCGGGGGCGGCCATTGGGCGGCTGGCGCTGCGCGGCGAGGACGACCGCCGCGGGCTGGCGATGGCTGCATTGCTTGGCGTGCCGCTCGTGGTGCTGGCCGGCTGGGTGCCGGTGCTCGGCGGCTTGGTGGGGCTGGTGGCGGCCATCTGGACGGCCGGTGGCGTGGTGCTGGCCGTTAACCGTGCGCGGGCGCTTGGCTAGGTGCGGCCGCTCAAAAAGTCAAACCACTGCTGCAGGTTGGATTTTTTGGGGGCGGCTTTGGCTGATCCGGCCGCCGCGGCAGGTGCGGGGCTGCTGCGGGGGATGATGACGACATTTTCCCCCGGCGCCTGGAGGCCGAGTTTGGCCCGGGCCTCGCGATCGCGGAAGGCATCGGTGTTGTAGTATTGAATGCGGTAGGCTAATTCGTCTTTTTGGCTTTGCAGCAATGATATTTGCGCATTGAGCTGATCGATTTGGCGCCCGAGCCGGTAATTATGTTGGACCGTTTGGACGAGCACCACCACCAAATACAAAATCACCAGCACCCCGATGAGGTTCAGGACGTTCGTGCCGCCTAACTTGATTTTGGGAAGCGTCATTGATCCTAGTATAATACGTTTTCGGGGGTCCGTAGCTCAGTGGTTAGAGCAGGCGGCTCATAACCGCTTGGTCGCAGGTTCAAATCCTGCCGGACCCACCAATGCACTTATGTTTAATGGTACTATGGTTCTATTATGGCCAGTCAGCACCATCAGCCTGCTTCGGAGCCCCACTATTTGGTACTAGCGCAACTGTGCGAGCCGAACTACAAGGCGGAGCGAAAATTCCTAGACGCCGAAATGGCCTATGTGGAGCGCAAATTGGACGAGATGCGTCACGGCTGGCGACCGTCGGTGCCGTCACTAGGGTTTTTTAGCCGCAATGATTGGCACAAGTATGCGCATGAACTGGCAACCTATGATCGGCAATTGGAGCACTACGCCGCCGAAGTAGACGAGGGCGTGGTGCCGGTGCGATTCTCGGTGATCAACGAGGCTGAGGTAGCCGATACGAATGTGCACGTGGCGGTGAATGTAAAGGGCGGCCGGATCGATGCGGCCAAAAAACCACCGGCGCGGCCGGCGCGGCTCGACGGATCCGGCAAGGGTTGGCCGAAGTTGGCGGTGCCGCGGCCGGGCTTTTCGCGACGGGCCATTAGCATTAAGCCGCATACCGTGGGCGCAGTGCTATCGAATCTGGGCGGCCGCGACGGCGTGGGGCTCGTGAATGAGACGCTGCATTTGCACTTGGGGCCGGACACTGAGGTGTCATACGTGATAATGTCGCAGAATGTGGCGCACGAGACGGGCGAGGTGGAACTGGTGGAGAAAGCTACTTCTTGAGTAGCTGTTCGGTCTGGTCGCGCAAACTGGCGTAGTCGGTTTTGCCGTCGTATTTGACGCCGTTGAAGTACAGCGTGGGCGTGGAGTCCACACTTAGGGCATTGGCGTCGGCGACGTCTTGATCGATGAGGCTCTGGAACTGCTTGTCGGTGAGGGCCTTTTTGAATTTATCGGTGTCGAGGCCAAGATCTTTGGCGTAGCTGACGAATTTGTCGGTGGGGTCGCTCAGCGTGGACCAATCTGACTGCGTTTCGTAGAGTTTGTCGTGCATTTCCCAATATTTGCCTTGATCACCGGCTGATTCGGCGGCATTGGCACTGGCCGTAGCGTTTTGGTGGAGGTTGGTGAGGGGGAAGTTGCGGAAGTAGAAGGTGATTTTGCCGTCGTAATCCTTCATGAGCTGCTTGAGCCCGGGATAGGCGGCGCCACAGGCGGGGCATTGGTAATCGCCGAATTCAACGAGCTGGATGGCGCCCGTGCCCTCTTTTTGGCTGTTGTCGCGAATAAGTTTGGTCTTGTCGCCAACGGGGGCGGGGGTGTTTTGACCGCTGTTGGCCAAGGCAAAGAGGCCGATCATGGCGCCGACGATGACGACGAGCACAGCGGTGAGGATTTTGGCTTCGCGTGACACGTTGATATCTCCTTACGGTACCGATATTAGCATACTTCGTTATACTTACTCTTAATGAGGCGACTTGGGTTACTGTTGGGGCTTTTTATGGTGGCTTGGCCGATGGTGGCCGAGGCCGGCGACTATGCGATGTTGAGCCCTCTGACCGGCACCGGATATGAGCATTACTACCATGCCCGGGTGACCGCGACCGGACCGAACCGCTCGGTAGTGGTGCGGCTCCTGGAGGGTCCGCGCCGAGGGCAGACTATAAACATACCTGCCGATCGGACGGCTCTGATTGAGCGGACTCCCCTGCCGGTGGGGGCCGAGGTGGTCCTGGGGGTGCCGCCCCGGGCGCCGGATACTCCGGAGTCTTATTTCTTGATTGACCATTACCGGCTGGGTACCTACGCTTGGCTGGCGGCCGGGTTTGTGGCCTTGGCGATAGGGATTGGGCGGTGGCGAGGCTTTACGGCCTTGGTTGGGCTGGCCGTGAGCTTCGGGATCATCGCGCTGTGGATTATCCCGGGGATTATTCGCGGGAATAATCCCTTTACTACCTGCCTCACGGGCACCTTTATGATAGCCGGGGCGTCATTGTACCTGGCGCACGGTTTTAATCGCCGCACCAGCCTAGCGCTGGTTGCCACGGTAGCGACGTTGCTGGCGGGAACGGCACTTTCGCTCATAGCGGTGGGGGCGGCAAACCTGACGGGTCTGGCCGGCGAGGGCGCCGCTGCACTGGCTTTCCAGGCGGCGCCGGGGCTGGATCTGCAGGGATTGTTGCTCGGCGGAATGATGATTGGGGTATTGGGAATTCTTGATGATATTACTACGGCTCAAGTGGCCGTGGTGGCACAGCTGCATGAGGCGAATGCGGCCCTATCGGCGGCGGAATTGTACCGGCGGGGGTTGCGGGTGGGGCAGGAGCACATCGCGTCGCTGATTAATACGCTAGTGCTGGCGTATGCGGGGGCGTCATTTTCCTTGTTGGTGTTTTTGGCAGTGCATCCGGCTATGCCACTTTTTATGACGCTCAATAACGAATTGATTGGTGAGGAGGTCATTCGCACGCTGGTAGGGGGAGCTGCGCTGGTGGCAGCGGTGCCGCTCGCTACGGTGCTGGCGGCCTATATCCTTCCCCGGCTACCGCGGCGGGCGTTGATGCCGGAATGGTGGCCGCGGACGCATCGCTAGCTCAGGGGGCCGGGGTCGTCGGGACCTTTGGACCGACGGCGGAGCCAGAGCGCGAGGAAAATGAGGAGCCCGAGGAAGCCTAATCCGCCGGCGGCCATGCCTAGTATGAGCACGGTGTTGTTGCCGGACCCGGCGGCGGGTGCGGGCGTGGCGGACGCGGTGGGGCTGGGCGAGGCTTGGGGGCTGGCACTAGATGTGGGCGCCGGGCTGGCCGAGGCCTCCGGGCTGGGAGACGCGGTGGGCCCGGCCGCAGCCGGCGATGCCGCGGGCGTGGCACTGCTCTGGGGCTTGGAAGAAGGCTTGGGCGTGGGGGTGGCAGTAGCTGTGGGCGCGGCAGAAGGTGTGGGTGTTGGAGTCGGCGTGGGGGTCGGTGTCGGAGTCGGGGTGGGCGTTGGAGTTGGGGTTGGGGTGGGTGTGGGAGTCGGCGTTGGAGTGGGCGTTGGCGTGGGAGTAGGGGTGGGCGTGGGAGTGGGAGTGGGAGCCGGGTTGCAGGTGTTATAGCAGACGGTGTAGGCGCCGGGGGCGGCTGGGACTACGGCGTACGATACCCCTTTAATATTCACGGTGCCGTATGAGACCGTGACAGCATCGCGCGACACGGCTGTGACTGATCCGGTGGGGCCGGTCGCGGGGATGAGTGTCTGCATGCCGGTGGCGCCGCCGGCGGCGGCCAGGTTGAAGGTTAATTCGTTGCCGCTAAAGCCAAAGCCGGTGAGGCTGGAGGCGCCGCGGCCGTCTTGCCAGGTGAGGAGCTGGTCGGCGGAGATCATGGGGACGTTGCGGGCCGTGGCGGCGGTCATGAGCTGTCGGTCGTAGCTATCGGTCCAGTCGAAGTGGGTGCCGAACACGCCGTAGTAGCCGCTGGCGCCCAGGGCATTGTCGAGCATGGTAGTGATGTCGGCCGGGTGGGGGCGGCCGGATTCATTTACGAGGTGGCTGACTTGCTGGTAGACGTCAATGAGGGAGCCGTCGGTGTCGGCGTAGCGCATGGGCAGGCCGGAGCCGTTAAACAGGCCGTCGCCGGCGGTGGTGTAGGCTGTGGGGTAGTAGTAATAGCCGGCGTCGAGGCGAACGCCGTTTTGGACTTCGGCTTTGGGCAGGCTGGCCCAATCGCCCCACGGCACACAGTGCCAGCGGTTGGTGCGCTGGCTGGGCAGGCTGGTGTATTTGGACCGGAAGGCGCCCAGATCACTGGCAAAAAAGCTGAGGTAGCTGGCTTCGGTGTAGCTGCTGCCACAGCCGCTGCTGAAGGACAGGTGGTCGGCCAATTCGTGGCCTTGAGCGGCCAGGCTGGCAGCGGCGGCATTGGAGAGGGGCGTGTTGGTGTAATACCAGGAGGTCATGCGGTCGCACTCCCAGTCCAAGAGTGAGCAATTGCCTGGACTGAGGCCGCTCAGACGCACCATGGAGGTGTAAGTGCCTCCGGCGGTGGCGTGGTCGTCGCCGGCCATCATTAATACCGCCTTGGGCAGGGTATTAATGCCCACCTTGGGGAAATACCAGAAGTGCGGCAGGGGCAGGGCGGTGGACATCATTTGGGTGATGAGGTTGCCGAGCAGGCGTTGCTGTTCGTCGGCTTGGGGGATGGCGAGCTTGGTGGGGTCGTTCCAGTTGGGCTGGACGTCGCCGATTTTGGCGCCGAAGTATTGGTCGTCGGAGCGATCCAGGGAGTCGCCGTCGCGGTCTTGGCCGGCCCAGGCCGGGTTGCCCTGGCGCAGATACACGATGGATTTGGCCAGGTCGTAGGTGAAGGCGGCGGCCTGGCCGCTGCCGGCAGTGGCGAGCGAGACGGCCGGCTTGGTGGTGGCGGTGGCGGCGTCGGTGTAGAGGTCGGCCACGGAGCTGGCGCCACTGAGGGTGTAGCGGTCGGCCGGGCCTTTGTATTGCATGGAGGCGCTCTCGATGCCGGAGCCGGGGGCGCTGCCGGTGTTGACCTTGAGGTAGGCGTTGGTGAGGGTGGCGGCGTCGTCGGTGAGGCCGAGCAGGCCGGCGAGTTTTTTGTCGGGGTGGCTGGCGATGAGTTTACCGCCGGCGTTCACCCAGGTAGAGAGCATGGAGGCTTGGGGAGCCGACAGTGCGACATCGCCGAGCACGACGAGCTGGTAATTGCCGAGCATGGTGGCGTCGACGGTGGCAAGGTCGACGGTGGCGAAGCTGTTGTAGCCCTCGGCGCGCAAGATTTCGGCGAAGTAATCGCTAAAATGATTGGTGCTCGACGTGATAACGAGGATGGGTCCACCGGGGCCGGCGGTGGGTGAGCCGCCGGGGGTGGCGCCCACGCTGAAGGTCCAGGTGAAGTCGCTGGCGAGATGGTTGCCGGCCAGGTCGGTGATGGCTGATCCTCCCCCGCCGGCCAGTTTGGCGGTGTACTCGCCGGGGGCCAGCGGCGACGACGGCTTGATGGAAGCTGTGAAACTGGCAGCGTCGTACGATACTGAGGCGGCGACCGGCGGGCCGGTGGAGCCGGTGACGGTGAAGGTGCTCGTGGTGATGGTGGCGGGATCGAGTTGTTCGTTGAACTGCGCCGTGTAGGGGCCGGCGGCGAGCACGCCGTAGGACGAGGACTTGGGCTGAGTGACGGTTACGAGCGGCGGGGCGGTATCGGGCACGACGGTGTCGTAGACAACATCCACCCAATAATTGCTGCCACCGAAGCTCTGGTAGGGGTACGCGCTGACGCCGTCGGCAAACACACCGTTGTGGTTGTCGCCGAACCCGTCGAGGGCGGCGGCAGTGACGTTGGCAGGCACGTGGAGCGTACCGGCGTCGACGGCCGAGCTGAGCCCCCCGGAGGTGCGCGCAAAATTGCCGTCGGCGGCGTAATACGAGGCGACGTAGAGGGTGCTGGCGGTGACTTTGACCGGATTGTCGAAGGTGACGGTTTGCCAGCCGGTGCTGGTTTCGGTGCCGAAGGTGGCTTCGGCCAGCTTGTGGCCGAGGCTGTCCCAGAGGTGGCCGACGTGAGCTCCACCCATACCAGTATCTTTGTAAAATCGCACGCCCAGGATGTAGCCATCGGCGTCGGCGGAGAACTTTACGCCCGGCTCCAAAGGCTGGCCATTGCTGATGACCGACACCGACGGGTTCGTGGACCAGATAGTGCAGGGGCACGGCCCGGCACTACGCGTGCTGGACGGCAACAGCGCGCTAATTAATCCCAGCACAAGCACTATTGCCCCACAGGCCAACGATAGCTTATGGTGGGGTTTCATGAGCTAATCATAAGGACTTTCCCTCGCTAGTTCAAACCTGCGGGTAGCGATTTATTCCCAGCTGAAGAGGCGTGTGGCGATAAAGCTCGCTATGACACCCCAGATAATGAGGCCGAGGAGGTCGCCGCGGACGGCCCATAGCGATGCGTTGTCGTTGGCGACGTGGCGCAGAGCGTCGGCGAGGTAGGTGAGCGGCAAGTAGCCGGTGACCACCTGCAGCACGTGCGGGAAGGTGTCGCGGGGGAAGAAGGTGCCCGAGAGGAACATCATGGGGAACTGGATGAGCTGAGCTACTGGCTGGGCTTGATCTTCGTTTTTGGCCCAGCCCGCGATGGCGAAGCCGACGGCCATGAAGACGGCGCTGCCGAGCAGGGCCAGCACCAGAAACGCGGGGTAATTGGCTGGATCGAGGTGGAAGCCAAAGAACGCCAGGCCGATACCGGCCAGCAAGGCCGTTTGGAGCACGGCCATGATGAGCCGCGTGAAGCCCTGGGCCGCCAGGAAGCTGCCGGGGTGGATGGGCGTAGCCTGGAGCCGGCGCAACATACCGGTGGTCTTGTACGACACGAACCCGAACGCGACACTAAAGATGCCAAGCTGCATCACGGAGAGGCCGATCATGCCGGGCAAGAGGAAATCGATGTAGCTGAGGTTTTTGGTTTTGACGCCGCTGGCTTCGACCGAGATGATCTGGGGCGCCTTGGTGATGGCGTTGTTGAGGTTGCCGGCTAGCTGCTGCACGATTTGGGCGGCCGCCTGGCCGTTGCCCGGCTTGGCCTCGTTGTAATGGGCAACGATTTTGGACGTAGCCGGCCGGCCGTTTTGGTCGGTGCCAAAGTCTGGCGGCACCATGACCGACAGGTCGGCGTCGCCTTTGTCGAGGTCGGTTTGGGCGTCGGCGGGGCTGACCTCTTTGATCTTGAACGCTGGAATTTTCTCCAGAGCCGACTTGAACTCGGTCGCTAGCGGAGCAGATGATTGATTGGTGAAGTCGATTTTAAACGAGGCCGACGTATTTTTGAAAATCGAACCGAAGACCACGATAAACACGACGGGGAAAAACAACGAGAAAAAGAGTGCGGTGCGGTTGCGGAAATACATTTTGAGCGAAGCAACGGTGAGCCCGCGCAAGGCCACAAATGAGCGTCGACTGATAGCCATAATTAGTCCCTGAGCTCCTTTCCGGTCAGATCGATAAACACATCTTCGAGCGTAGCCGCCTGCACCTTGGTGTGAGGCTTAAAGCCACGACCTAGGAGTTGGCGGATAAGGTGCTCGGGGCTGTCCATAGCGATAATCTTGCCTTCATCCATGATCGCCACGCGGTCGCAGAGAATTTGCGCTTCTTCCATGTAGTGCGTGGTGAGGATGACGGTGGTGCCTTTTTTCTTGATTTGGGCCACCAGGTCCCAAAGGTTGCGGCGGGCCTGCGGGTCGAGGCCGGTGGTGGGCTCGTCGAGGAACACGGCCAGCGGCTTGTTGACGAGCGTGGTGGCGATGCTAAAGCGCTGGGCTTGGCCGCCGGATAGCTCTTTGGCTTTGGCATCGGCTTTTTCCTCGAGGCCGACCTCGCGCAGCAGCTCAAGGGGGTCGGTGGACTGCGCGTACAGGTCATTGAAGAGGGCCAGCAGCTCGACGAGCTTGAGATTGGGGAAGAAAGCCGAAGATTGGAGCTGAATGCCGATGCGCTCTTTGACCTCATAGGGGTGGCGCTGCACGTCGAGACCATCGAGCGTAACACTGCCGGAGGTAATAGACCGGAGGCCCTCGATCATTTCCAGGGTCGTGGTTTTGCCGGCGCCGTTGGGCCCGAGAATGCCAAAGACTTCGCCTTTTTTGACGGCAAAACTTACGCCCTTGACGGCCTGAAAGCCGTCGGCGTAAGTTTTGCGGAGATCTTTGACTTCGAGCAGAGCGTCAGCCATACGCCTTAGCGTATCACCATCAGGCTGCCTTGGCGACCTTGTTGATCTTCTTGAGAACGAGCAGGCCGGTGCGAGGATTCTCGACATCGGTGTAGCCCTCGGGCATCGCGTCAACGGCGCCTTCACGAACTTCGCGTGCAAAGAAATAAATCCGCTGCAAACGGCCACCCTTGAGAGTGACGTCCTTCATGTGGAGATAATATTGCTGTCCCTTGGAATTGATTTTGGAATAGGCCATGGGTATTCCTGATTAATACTCTTATCTGTATTATGCTTATGCTATATCTGTTGTCAACGGGATTTTTCAGTGCATAGGGAGCAGAGGCCCGTGATTTCGAGCTGGTAGGTGGACTCGATGTAGCGGCGCGATGCTATGATTGAGCCATGAAAATTCCGACAAAACGACTAGCAAACGGGTTTGAATTGCCTGTGTACGGCTTGGGACTGTGGCAAATGGGCGGGCGCTGGGAGGCTGACCGCAGCCACGACGAACGCGAGGTGACGGCGATCCGAGCGGCGCTGGAGCGGGGCGTGACACACCTTGATACGGCTGAGGTTTACGGCGATGGGCATGCGGAGGAGCTCTTGGCGCGGGCGGTGGAGGGATTTGACCGGAGCAAGCTCACGGTGGCTACGAAGGTGAGCGGCGTTCACCAGTCGTACGACGGGGTGAAGCGAGCTCTGGCGGCCAGCTTGGAGCGGCTGAGGATGGATTATGTGGATTTGTACTTGTTGCACGAATTTCCGGCGCCGGGGCTACGGATTACAGACACGATGCGAGCTATGGATGCGTTGGTGGATGAAGGATTGGTGCGCCATATTGGAGTGAGTAATTTTTCACCGGCCCGCTTGGCGGCGGCGCAGGCGGCGAGCGCGCATAAACTCGCGTGCAATCAGGTACATTATAATGTGCAGATTCGAGAGGCGGAGCGGCGTGGAGTGCTAGCACAGTGTCAGAGTGAGGATGTGATGTTGGTGGCGTACCGGCCGATGGAAAAGGGAGCGCTGGCCGGCGCGCCGGCGCTAGAGGCATTGGCGCGCAAGTACAACAAGACCCCGACGCAGATCGCTATTAACTGGCTGGTGAGCCAAGATCATGTGGTGACGATTGCCAAGACAAGTCGGGTGGACCATCTGGAGGAAAATTTGGGTGCGCTTGATTTCGCGATGGAACCCGACGACGTGGAATGGGTGCGAAGCGAGTTTCCGGATCAGAAAGGAGCCAACGGGGCGGTGCCGCTGGATCATCCCGGTGATGTGGCACCTTGGTAGGGCCTAAACGTCCGCAAACAGGGTGACGTTGTCTTGGCTGACGCGCAGCACGCCGCGGCCGATCTGGAATTCGAGGCGCTGGAAGCCGGTGTTTACCACCACGGCGCCGCTGGTGAGCAATGAGAAAAAGTTGATGTGGCCGGGCAAAATATCAAACGGGCCGGTGCGGTTGGCGGCGCTGAGCGAGACGGCGTCGCCTTGGTAGTAGGTCTGGTAGGGGCTGAGGATTTTGAGCTTGAAGCGCTTGGTTTTTTTGTCCATCTGGTGTGGTGGCTGCGGAAAACATTAGTATCTTGCTTGCGAACTCGACCTCTTTGCTGCGTGGGGGCGTTGTTTTGTCTGGCGCGCGCGGCGATACTAATGTTTTCCTTCGCTCTACCCCTTTCTTGACATTAAATCAAAATCTCTTCGACGCCGCTGAGGGTTTGTTCGCGGGAGAAATAGGTGCCGGGGATGCCGTTGAGCTTCTCGGTGACGAACATGCTTTGGGCAAAGAATTCGATAAGCTTTTTGGCCTTTTGGTAGTCGGCGCGGTCTTGGGGAGAGAGCTCGTTTTCGCCGATGATGGCGATGATGTTCTTGAGCGAGTCGTATTTTTGCATGATGGCCTGCACCTGGGTGACAAGCAGATAGTGCCTATCCCCCACTATTTCGGGGGTGACGAGGCTGGAGCTAGTGCGGATGAGGTCGACGGCGGGCCGGATGCCGGCCTCGGCGACGGCGCGGGAGAGCACGATGACGGAATCGATTTGGGAGCTAATTTCTTGCACGGCCGGGTCGGTGAGGTCGTCGGCCGGCACGTAGATGGTCTGCACGGCGGTGATGGAGCCGTTGGCGTTGGAGTAGAGGCGGTCCTGGAAGCGCTTGAGGTCGGAGAAAATGGTGGCTTGGTAGCCGCCCTCGGACGGGATTTGGCCCATCATGGTGCTCAGCTCGTTGCCGGCCTGGATGTGGCGGTAGACGTTGTCGACGAAGAACAGGATGTCGCGTTTTTCTTCGTCGCGGAAGTATTCGGCGAGGGTGGTGGCGGTGATGCCGACCATGGCGCGCATGGCGGGGTTTTCGTTCATTTGGCCGTAAAACATGGCGGTGCCGGAGAGCATGTCGCGCTCTTTGAGCGTTTCGTAGAGCTCGTGGCCCTCGCGGATGCGCTCGCCAATGCCGGCGAAGAAGGCGAGTTTGGATGGGTCTTTGCCAATGTTGTTGATGATTTCCATGATGAGGACGGTCTTGCCGACACCGGCGCCGCCGATGATGCCGATTTTGCGGCCTTTCACGAAGGGCGTGAAGAAGTCGAGCACTTTGATGCCGGTTTCGAGCAGCTCGTCTTTGTTGGTGAACAGCTGTGAGCTGGCGGCGCTCATATATACGCTACGGCGCGGTACGTCGGGGCCGAGGGGCTCGAGGTTGTCGGCAGGCTGGCCCACGGAATTAAACAGGCGGCCGAGGGCTTTGGCGCCGGTGGGCACCGAGATGGTGGTGCCGGTGGAGACTACCGCGGCGCCGCGAGCGACGAGCGAGCTGGTCATGTAGGTGATGCAAATGGCGTCGCGGTGCTCGTTGAACGATTGGATTTCGAGCAGAATTTCGGGGTGGCCCTCGATGGTGAGGATTTCGCGCAAGTTCGGGCGGCCCTCCCCTTGGAAGGCGACCTCCACGATGAGTCCGCGGATGCTGACGATGCGACCAGTGTGGGCTGCGGTAGTGGTTGCCATAACGCTTATTGTTATTTTACATGATTTGAGGCATGGGAGCCACGCCCTGGGTGGATGTTCGCCCAGGGCGTGGCGGTGCGCCTACGCTATCCGAATGCAGGTGAGGGGGTTTCTCGGACTTGGCCCTTCAACCGACCGGCCAGCAGGCGGCGGTACATTGTGAGGATCTTCGTGGAACGCAGCGATGACGCAGAATCTTGACGTGAGCTGGGTGAGGCTGCCAGCGGTGGTCAACACCTCCAGCACCGTGCCTGCGGGGACGAGGACGAATTGATGGTCGCGGCTTTTTGCTCTGCCAACGGTATGGGTCTTGATCACAGCGCCGTTGATCTTGTACTGGATACCGTTTCCCGTCCAGCTCCCCGCCCAGCTCCCTCCCATCTCGTAAATACGGCCATCTTCTCGGTGATGCTCTATGCCCGGAAAGGCAAGAACATGTAGGTCGGAGTCGGGTAGGTAGACCTCGTGGTAACCATCTGGGGTATTGGTAGGGCCGGTAGCGAGCTTGACGAGAGATGGGGCAATGAGTAGCGCCAGAGGAATGGCGAGTAGCGCCAACAGCCGCGTACGGTTGGAGCTTTGCCGTGTACTGTTGGACATGGCGCCTCCGGCTGGGTCGCGACGACGTTACGTCGTGCGGTGGCAGGTGAGAGGGGGCTGGGGGTCGATGGTGACACGCAGGAAAGCGCGCGGGGGCAGATGGGGGGTTGTTTCGTTTTCTCCTTCCCGTAGGATCGAACACTGCTGCAGCAGCTTGAACCTCTTCCCGGGTACGCCCTCAATCGACCGACCGACGGCGTGAACCGTTACTTCAAGCTCATTGCCCGCGGAAAGGAGGTAAGCCCGTGTGAGTTCACCGGCTGGCGTCGCGGCGGGATGGTCGGCTACTACGACACCATTGACGAGTATCTGGATGCGGCTGGTATCCGTGCGCGAGGCGGACCCCCACACACCATGCAGGATGTATTTGACACGCTCGTCGGTGCCGTCCTCCATGGCCACTCCGTCCGGCAACTGGTTGACTGCGATGCCGGGGCCTGCCAGCGGATGGGGGTTGGCGATGACATGTGCCAGTGCGAGGGTTAGCGCGATCGCTCCGGCAGCCGCGATGACGCTTCGAATCGGCCTTGATCTGGTAGCTTGCCTGGACATGGCGCTCCTGTGGGTAGGTACGGCGAGGTTGTCTTGGCGTGGGCCTACGCGGTGCGACTACAGGTGAGCGGCCCTTGGTCGTTGTCCACGACGCGACGCGCGGCGTTGGGCGGCAGGGTGGGTGTTGTCTCGGATTCGTTGGGCAGGAGGATGAAGCAGCTTTGGATCAGGTCCTCGATTCCGGTCGGGGCTACAGCGAGGGCTGAGGCGGTGACCGTCACGGTGAGCTCCGATCCGGCAGGGACGGAGTATGTGTGTTCGGTGCCACCGCTCGGTGAGTAGCCGACGGAGCCACCGGCTCGCCTGCCATTGATGCGAAGATCGATGCGATTCTGGTTCTTGAAGTCGGCGTTGAACCACGAGCCCTTCATGGTGTATTTGCGCATCTCAGGCGATTGAACGCTGCCGTTGTTGCCAGCTAAATGCGCAGCCACGAGGGTAAGCGCTACCACGACAGCAGCCATACCGAGGCTTCGTATGACCTTGTTTCCGGATCTTTGACCAACGCTAGTCGGCATGTCCCCTCTCTGGGAGGCGTAGGTGCCGGCACCTGAGGTATTTGGGTGCCCAAGAAAGTACGATATCAATGTGTTTAAGCTGAGGCAAATTATTATTGTAGCGCACGAGAGCTGGCCCCGGGATGGTACGACGTTGGGCCATCCCGGGGCTGTTGGTTAGCAGGCGAAGGAGCGCCTGTAAACTGCGGGGCCTCTACACGACCCTCGTGCACATGAGTGGGCCCTGGTCGTCCCTCACGATGTGCTTCACATAGTCCCCAATGTTGGCATGGCCCGAAGAGGGTCGCTGTACTTCGCCGGGCCGCGTAATAGAGCATAGCTGCTCGAGGGGTTCATTGGATCGGGGATTGCTCCGGGCAGTCACGATCACCTCGAGGACGGTTCCGGGAGGAACAGAGATAAGAGCACTCAGGAGGGCGTGATCATCCTTGCTCGTGTATCCGGGTGGAACGCCGAGGCTTGGAGGTGGCGGTTCGCCGTTGATGAGAACCTTGATCTCGTTGGGCTCCTCGGTCCCTGCATGGATCCATGCGCCCTGGATGCGGTACACAACGTCTGAATCTGAGGACGTATCCGGCATGGCTCTGCCTTTGATCAGGCCGAGGATTGCTAGTACTGCTACTGCGAGGATTCTTGCGATCGACGCGCTTCGACCCCTGGATTTTTGCTGCGTGCCGGTTGACATGGAGCTTTCTCCTTGTGCCGTGGGTGCGGGGACTTGGTGCGGGGTTGCGACACCTTCGATTATTATACGGGATTGGGGGCAGCGATTTAATTCGCGTGCAGCGCGTTCATAGCGTTGACGATTTCTTTGATGCGGTCGTCGGCCTCGCCGCGGCGCGCGCGGTTGTAGTTCATGACGAGGAGGGTTTGGAGCTCTTTGGCGCGCTTTTTGGCCGCCGACATGGCGGTGAATCGCGAGGCGTATTGGGCGAGGCGGGATTCGAGGATGACCTGCGAGAGGGCGATTTCCATCATGACCGATTCGAGATAGCGTACGACGTCATCGACGCTGGGCTCGAACAGGTAGTCGCGAGGGCTGATGATGTCGGTGGTTTTGGCGGCTTCGGCGCCGGTGGCCAGGGTGCGCACGCGGCCGAGGAGGTCGATGCGGCCGACTTCCTGCACCGACAGCGACACGTAGCGCTGGAACCAGACGGTGGGTTGCTTGTAGCCCAAGAGTTCGTCGACGATCGGCGAGACATCGATGGCTTGGTCGATGTCGGGCAGGCGGAAGTAACGCTTGATCTTGGCGTGGTTTTGCACGAATTGCGTGGCGCCGTGCGCACCGATCACAATGAGGTCGGTGGTGGTGGGATCGATGTTTTCGAGCACGGTTTTGACGATGCGGCCGTCAATGTCGCCCGATAGACCGCCTTCGGACGTGAGGGCTAGGAAGACGTTGGGTTTGTCGCGAGTCGGGCTGTTTTTGCCGGTGAGACGGTCTTGGGGGTCGACCCGCAGCTGGGTGTAGATTTGCCACAATTCGGAAAAAAACTGCTGGCTGCGCGCGACGCGGTCTTTGATTTTGCCGATACGCATGGAGGCGATGGACTCGAAGATACCCGTGAGCTCGGAGACGGTGCCGACCTGGCCGGCTTCATGCTCGATGCCCAGTGAACGTGAACTCATTTTTTGGCCTCGGGGGCAGGGGCGGGCGGCGCTGGGGGCTGGCCGGGGGCGGCTGGGGAGGTGGGGGCGGCTGGGGGTGCAGCCGCTTGCACGGTAACCTCAGCCAGCAGCCTGGCGATGGCGCCGTCCCAGTCGGATTCGGCGGTCATGGTGGGCGCCAGCTCTTTGGCTTTGCGCTTGAGACTGTCGATATTGATGGTGATTTTACCCTCGGTTTTCATGACGGTACCTAGGATGAGATCTTGCTCGTTGCTGGAGTAAATCATGTCGGGGGGTTGTTTGAGGGCTTCGTAGATTTTTTTGCCGAGCTCGAGATCGGCGCGTGATTCGATGGCTAGCTCGGAGCCGAAGTGTGAAAATTCGGCGGCTTGGCGGTAGGCGGCGAGTTTTTTGAAGAGGCTGGCGGTGAGCTTCTTTTGGCGCTTGGTTTGGCCGACGCCGCCGACGCGGGAGACGGACAGGCCCACCGAGATGGCGGGACGGATGCCCGCGCGGAAGGCCTCGGTATCGAAGATGAGCTGGCCGTCGGTGATGGACATGATGGAGGTGGGCAGCGGCGCGGTGATATCGTTGTTGGGCGTGAGTACCACGGGGATGGAGGCGAGCGTGGCGCCGTTTTTGACGAGGCGGCCGGCGCGCTCGAGCAGGCTGGAGTGAGCATAGAACATGTCGCCGGGGTAGCTGGCGCGGCCGGGGGCGACTTTGAGCAAGAGGGAGAGTTCGCGGTAGACTTTGGCGTGGTTGGAGAGGTCGTCGTACACAATGACGCCGTCCTTGCCACCGTGCCAAAAGTGCTCGGCGATGGTGGCGCCGATGTAGGGCGCGAGGTACGACTGGGTGAGGGAGTCAAAAACCGAGGCTACGATGATGGTGCAGTACGAGATGGCACCGGTTTCGTTGAGTTTCGAGATGAGGCGGTCGACATCGGATTTGCGCTTGGCGATGAGCACGTGCACCACGAAGCGGCCGGTGTCTTTTTGGGCCAGCGTGAGCTGCATGGTGAAGGCTGATTTGCCGGTTTTGTTGTCGCCGAGCACCGCGATGCGTTGGCCTTTGACGAGCGGGAAGAGTTGGTCGGAGATGGCGACACCGGTGGTAAGGGGTTCGGTGAGCTGCTGGCGCTCGATGATGCCGGGCGCCACCTTGAAGACAGAGTCGAAGTGGCTGAAGGTGATGGGACCTTTGCCGTCGAGCGGCTGCCCTGTGACGCTCACCACGCGGCCCAGCAGCGCGTCCCCTACCCCGGTCACGATTTCGTCGGCCTCGATGACGGCCAGGGTGCCGATGGGGATGGATTCGGCGCTGAGGTTGAGCACCATGACGGTTTCGGCCCGGACTTCGCGCACGAGGCCTTGGTAGCCGTTGTCGAAGTAAATGAGCGCATTGATAGCCACGCCGCCCATACCCTGGATGGTCACGAGGAAACGGTCGACGCCGACGACCTCGCCGGTGGGACGGCCGTCGGCTACTAGTTTGGCAAATTTGGGATTATCAAACACGTTTTAATATCTCCGCCATTTTGCTGCGACCGGCCACCAGCTGCTGCTTCCAGGTGTAATCAAACACTCGGTTGGGAGTGCGCACCACCAGCCCACCGCCCAAGTTGCGGTCGGCGACGAACGAGAGCAGGAGGCGCGGCGACACGTTGGCGTGGAACCAACTCACGATGGTCTCGCGCTGTGCGTGGTTGGGTAGGGCGGCTAGCATGATGTGAATTTCGGGCAATTTGAGCCCGCGCAGGTAGGCGAGGAGCTGTTCGAGGCTGTCGAGGGTGGCGGGCGCATTCCCCTGCCAGGCTTTAATGACGAGTACGGTTTCGGCCGAGTGGCTGGGCTCTTCTTTGGCTTTGGCGCCCACAGTTTTGCGGATTTGGTTTTGGCGGGTCCAGTCGAGGTAATATTGGAGGTCGTAGATGACGGATTCGAGCAGCGCCGGACTGTAAATGGCGGGGGGTAATTCGAATACTGGTGGCGCAGAGGCGGGCGCTACGGGGGTGGCCGCTGGAACCGGCGCGGTTGCTACGGGCGGCATGGCGGGTGCAGCGGAGGTGGTTGAGGGGATTGGTTCAGATGCCATTGAGGAGGTCCTTTCGGATTTCTTCTTTGTGCGCCTCGAGGCTCGTGAGAATGAACTGCATCTGCGCGCCGAGGTCAACGCCGCTGCCCAGGGCTTCGGAAACATAGCTCGATACGACGTCGCCGATTTTGGCGTCGAATTTGTCGGCCAGGTGCTTTTTTTCTTCGGCCAGCTCGGCCTCCATGCCGGCGTGGAGCTCCACGCGCTGGTGCTCGACGGCTTGGTGGATTTGCTCCATGGCCTCGGTGGCGGCGTGGCGGACTTCCTCGAGCGTCTTCTGGTAGGCCTCGAGCTCCTCCTCGATCACGGTGGTGGTGAGGCGCGAGACCTGTTCGCCGAGGCGCGTGGAGGTGGCCTTGAGGTCGACGCCAAAGCCCTGCGACGCTTCGGCGATTTTGGCTTCGTAGGCGGCTTTTAGTTTGGCTTCGAGCTCGACGGCGGTGGGCTCGGAGATCTTGATGGGCTTGGGCTGACCGGCGGCTGCGGCCCGAATTTTGGTGGCCCCGCGCAGCTGAACGTTTTGCACCACTACGACGATGAGCATAATCACGATTACGACTGCTAAAATGAGAACTTCCATATTCACCTCGATATCACCAGATACATTGCTACCGCCGTGACGGCCAGAATCAACAAGGCGAACCCGCCGACCGCCAACATGCCCTGCAAGACGCCGCCCTTGGATAGTGGGTTGCGCCCGATCGAGATAATGCTGTTGCGCACGGCCGAATAGAGCAACACGCTAATGCTGATGATGGCGACGATGAGAATAAGCCCGGCGATAATGATGCGAATGGGCGAAACGGCCTTGCCGGCGAGGGTGTTGGAAAGGTTTTGGAGCCAGTTGGGGATCACATACGATTGCTTGCCGTCGGTGGAGGTGTAACTGGAGACGGCGATGACGATGGGGATTTGGCCGATGGCAACCTCTTTTTTGCCGCTGCCGTCGTCGACGGTGCGCTTGGTGACACCGTCACCGCTGCCGTTGAAGTCGGCCTGGGCCGTGCCAATGACTCGCGCGCTCGAGGTGCCGACTTTCTGGCCGACGCCGGCGATTTGCGAGATGGTAATGTAATCGCCCACGTGGATGTCGCCGCCGGCCGTGCTCACGAGCACGAGCGCGCTGCCGGTGGTGGTGACTTGCACCTGACCGGATCCGGTGCCGCTGAGCGAGATGGAGGCCGACGACGGCGGCACCACCACGCCAAAGAGGCGGGCGACGTTGTTGAGGTCGGCCACCACCACGCTGCCGCTCGACTTGGGATCGAGCGACACCAGGCTGCCGGCGGCAATCGCCGTGGTGGTGGCATAGCCCTGCGACAAGCTGGCCAGCGCCGGTGCGGCGGCGAGCAGCGCGAGAGCGGCGACCGCCAAGCCGGTTAATCTGCGCAGTTTCATGAGCGGATCGCCCTTTTCACGCTGTTCACGGTCACCTCTATAGTCCTTATGATTATAGCCGGTGTTGAGGCGCGCGCCAAGCAAAATTTGGGCCAATTCTGAGAACGCCGCGGCCTGGACACTCTATTGGTGCTCATGTAACATAATCCTAACGCTAAGTTTAGGTGGAGATAGATTTCGTATGGACGTACGACGACAAGGACAGGTAGCCGATAACGGATTGGCCGATGTGCCGGCGGTCTCCCGCAAGAGCGGTGGTGGCGGGGGGATGTTGAGCAAAGTAGTAGCCATAGTGCTCGTGTTAGTGGGCCTAACGGTGCTGGGATGGTTTGCCAGCAAAGCCTACGCCGCAGCGACGGCCGACAGCGGCGTTAAAGGCAAGCAGTACCAGGCAGTGTTTTTGACGAACGGCCAGGTGTATTTCTGTAAACTCACCAAAGTCGATAACAGCTACGTAAAGTGTACCGACATCTACTACCTCCAAGTGCAGCAAACGGTGCAGCCCAAAGATACCTCGGCCGCGGCGGCCGCCAACAACCAGCAGGTCTCGCTGGCAAAGCTGGGTGGCGAGCTCCACGGACCTGAGGATGTAATGTACGTGAGCCGTCAGCAAGTGTTGTTCTGGGAAAACCTGAAGAATGACGGCAAAGTGGCCAAGGCCATCGCGGACTACAAGGCCAGCGGCCAGAAGTAATTCAGCCGCACGCCCACTAAAAAAGAGCCCCGAGGGGCTCTTTTTTTGACCGAAGTGTGTTCGCAGCGGAGTAGGATTCTAGTAGCTTTCGAGTACCTTGATTATTCTATCACTCACGGCGTCGATCTCGATGACGGCTTTTTCTTGTAGCTCCTTGGTGCCCTTAAGATTGAGCTCGGGGACCTTAGCACGGTCAAATTCCTGAATCGCCAAATGGTTTTCCATAGAGATTGCAGGCAACTGCCCATAATCTTGCAGCGAGCCAAGTGGCGTACTCCAGCTCCTTTCTACAAGCCCATTTCTGCCGTGCTTTTCGGATAGATATTGTTTGACCTCTACGGGGATGTTTTCTGTCCAATCCCGCTGTCGTTTAACAATCTTCTTGTCGTATGTATTGAAGGAGTTCAAGATATAGCCGATAAAGAGGGCGTCACCCTTGAGGACCTGATTGCTGGGCGTACTTCCTGCGACTACCGCTGCTTTGGCGGTATTGTTCCATTGCTTTTTCCATATCTCAAAAACACTGCCGAGGTTTTTTATACCTTGGACGCTGTAGCTATCAGGAGTCACGGGAACCACGAAGTATTCCGCCCCCAGGAAAATTACTCGGTTTAGAACCCCTAAGCTCGGGGAGGTATCGATAATGAAGATATCGACTTTTTCGCGTGCGCCGACTTCGTTTAGGTAGCGATCAATGGCGCTCGTGTCCGAGTACCCTCGCGGGTTGCCTGCGGCGGCTTCATTATAGCTGGCAATCAGTATATTCTCGAAAAGCGAAAGTTGGATATCGCCGGGTAAAATGTAGAGATTCTCCCGCACATGGGTGAGATTAATAGAGGCGTCTATATCGCCGCTACCGTCTATTTTTGGCTTGAGCACGTCATAAACCGTTCTCTGATTCTCGGTAAACAGATTATCTTCGTAAAATGTGTGGCTCAGCGCCTGAAGTGTCAGGTTACATTGGGGGTCGAGGTCGATGAGTGCAGTCTTGTAGCCTTTCTTGGAAAATTCAACGGCAATATGAAATGCTAGAGTGGTTTTGCCCACTCCGCCTTTGTTGTTGCAAAATACAACCTTCTTGGGTCGCACAAACTTCATAATTCTAGTTTACCTTCAGGGGTATGATATTACCACAATGTCATGCATCTGATTGAATCCACTAAAAAAGAGCCCCGAGGGGCTCTTTTTTTGACCGGACGATTCGCTGGTTAGCGAGGAGTTTCGGTCTTGGGACGGGCTTCGCTGACGGTCAGCTTGCGGCCCTCGAACTCGGCACCGTCGCCCTGGGCGATAGCGGCGTCGGCTTCGGGATCGTTGGTCATCTCGACAAAGCCGAAGCCCTTCGAACGGCCGGTGGCGCGATCCATGATTACCGCGGCGGAGAGAACTTCTCCGTACTGGGCGAAGAACTCACCGAGCTCTTCATTGGTAGTTGTATACGGCAGGTTGCCGACAAACAGTTTCTTGGCCACTTATACTTGGCTCCACTTACATCGCCAAGCTTTGGGGCCGGGACGACAATTCCGCCTTCGGGGCGGATTAACATTAACGCAGGCATTATAGCCCAAAACTAGCGGTCTGTAAAGGGTTCGGAGTGATACCACGGGGTAAAGGTCAATAAACCGACCGCCAGAATGAGATAAAGGTGTAGGGCTAGGCCCAAGACAGCGCCGAAGGCATTGAGCACGCTCATGGCGGTGAAGCCCCCCAAAAGGGGCACCCACAAGGCCAGCCAGAGGGCGAGCCCCGGCTTGAGCAGGGCGACGAGACCGAGCAGAAGGCCGGCGCCGAGGACCTTGAGGCCGAGGGTTTGGAGGTGGGTGTAGCGGCGGCCGCGGTTGGTGTATTGGGTTTCGAGGGTGACTTCGTTGCGGGCTTCGATGAGCACGTTGTACAGGCTCCAGCACACGAGGTAGGCGATGAGGCCAATGGTGGCCCAGAAGGTCACGAGCGCCGCCGATGAGGCCACCTGCGAGGTCAGGATGCTCTGGAACCGGCTATGG
Source organism: Candidatus Saccharimonadia bacterium (assembly GCA_035544015.1). NCBI lineage: Bacteria > Candidatus Saccharimonadota > Candidatus Saccharimonadia > Candidatus Saccharimonadia bacterium. The sequence continues at coordinate 47,765 of DATKIP010000064.1, read as the reverse complement.
AGCTCGCTGCCGGCGGCATTGAGGGCGACATCACCGATACCCAGGAGCGATAGCACCTGATCGATTTGCTCGAAGACCAGAAAGGCGAGGGCGCCGCCAATCGCTAGGATTGCTTGGATCGGCGTGGGGAGCAGTACGGCCAGCAGCCGTTTGGTTAGTGAGATTTCGGAAGCCATGAGCGTTTTCTCCTTTTGTTGCCGAGGATGAGGGCGGCGACCGCACCAGCAAGCAACGCGCCGGCCAGATCGGGGGTCCAGAGCGGGGCGGTGAAGGTGCGGCGGTAATCGGCCGCGCGCGGCGCCGGCACGGGGGCAGGCGTAGGCGCGGTCGAGAGGTGCTGAGCCAGATACGCCTGATTGCAGCGGGCCAGGGTGAGTGAGTCGCTCTTGCCGCTGCAGGCCTTCTGGGCGGCGGCGTACACCTGGGCATTGGGATCGGGGACAGCGGCGGCGGCTGTGGCGGCCGCGACGGCGCGGTCGTAGGAGCCCTGGAGCGTGAAGGTGACCGAGGCGCCCATGTGGTCGGCCACAAAGGTCTTGAGCGCAGCGAGTTGCGTGGTGGTATCGGCCGCGACAGTGTCGGCGGCGACGATTTGATCGGCGTGAAGGCGGGCCGTGCGAGTGTTGCCGGCACGGAAGTAAATGCTCGCGGCGGCGAGGGCCAGCGCGGCCAAGCCAAAGAGTACGCGTTTTGACATGGTCATAGTATAACCTAGCACAGAGTACAATGGGGATATGTCAGTATTGAGCAAATCGGTCTGGAGTGTGAGTGGCGGCGTGTTGGTGCTGGCCGGGCTCGTGATGCTCGTGACGCCCGGCCCTGGTTTGCTGGCGATTGCGGCGGGGGTGGCGCTGTGGGCACGCGAATATGATTGGGCCAAGCGGCTGCTGGAACGAGTGCGCGGTGAGATTGCCAAGCGGCGGGGCGACGGGCGGGAGCCCTAGCTGACATATAAGATATTAATCTGAACCCATATGTGATATAAAATCGCCTATGTAGTTTTGGGGTGTCCGGCGGCAGTGCGAGGGCGGGGATGGCTTTTAATGAGCTGCCCGTCGGAAATGGTGAGGGTGACGTCGGTCTGGCGGGCGATTTCGAGATCGTGAGTGACAGCGATAATGGTGGTTTTGTGCTCACGAGCGAGGCTATGGAGCAAATTCACGATGAGCTTGCCGGTAGCCGAGTCGAGATTGCCGGTGGGTTCGTCGGCGAGGATTAATCGGGGCCGATTGGCGAGCGCTCGGGCGATCGCGACGCGCTGCTGCTGGCCGCCCGAGAGGCGCGCGGGTTTGCGGTCGTACTCGGCTTCGGTGAGCCCGACTTGCTCCAGCAACTGGCCGGCCCGGGTGTGGCGCTCGCCCACCGCGACGCCGGCGAACTCCATGGGCAGCATCACGTTTTCGAGCGCGGTGAGGTTGGGAATGAGGTTATAGCCCTGAAATACGAAACCGATACGGGTGAGGCGGTATTTGATGAGCTGGCGGTCCGATAGTTTGGTGATGTCCTGGCCACCGACTTCGATCGTGCCGGAGGTGGGGGCATCGAGCGCGCCTAGCAAGGCCAGCAGCGTGCTTTTGCCCGAGCCACTTTTGCCCACGATGGCGGCGAATACGCCTTCATCGACGGTGAAGCTGACGTCATGGACGGCGTGCACCGACTGACCGGCAGAGGCAAAGGTTTTGGTGAGATGGGTGACTTTGAGCATGGTGGTTTCCTTATTCCCCTCGCATTACTTCGGCTGGCCGAACTTTGGCAATGAGCCAGGCGGGAACGGCGCTGCCGAGGATGGCGATACCGATGGTGACGGCTAGGCCCTCGAGCAAGAACGTGCCGCCGAGGGTGGTTTTAACGCCGGTGAGCAGCTGCTCGGCGGATTGGGCGGTGGTGCCGATACGCGTGACGAACCCGCCGCGGCCCCTCGGGCCACCCGGCGTATTGGTGTCGGTGGCGGCCGGCTGGTTGGCGCTGATGAGTGCGCCGGTGATCTGGTTTGAGGTGCCGGCGGCCAGGGTCAGGCCGAGCAGCGAGCCACACAGCGTAAGCACCAGGGCTTCGGTCACAAACAAGCTCACCACGCTCACATTGGAGGCGCCGATGGCCTTGAGCACGCCGATCTCGCGGCGGCGCTCCCGTACGATCATGACCATGACGAGGAAGAGGATGACGGCGGCGGCGGCCATGGCGCCGATGCTGCCCACCAGGGAGATGCGCTCGATGCCGGCGAGGGCGGCGACGGCGTCATTGGTGTTTTGGGCTGCCGAGGTGATGTCGACCCGACCAGAGCCGAGGGCATTGCCGGCGGCGGTTTTGACCGCGTCGATGTTCTCAACGGAGTCGGCCTGAATGTAGAGCTCGCTGATCTCGCCGGTTTGGCCACTGAGTTTTTGGGCGGTGGCGAGCGGCACCATGACGGCGTCGTTGCTAAACTGGTTGCCGGCGTCAGTGATACCAACGACTTTTACCGTGGTGCTGTAGGCCGTGAACGTGGAGCCTACCTTGAGATTGTTTTTGGTGGCTATCCCCTGCCCCACGATGGCTTCGGTAGCGTCCGGCGCGCTAAAAGTGGTGGTACCGGAGGTAATTTTGAGCGGCTGGCCCTGGCGGTCGAGGTTGCCGTCGATGCCGGTGAGACTCACGGGCAGCTTGAAGGTGGGCGCGGGCGCATTGCTACTGTCTGTGCCGCCAAACCGGCGGCGGCCCAGGGTGCCGGGGTCAATGGATGAATCCAGGCTAACATTTGAAGTGGGGACTTCCACCTGGCCGCCGGCGCTAAATGTCGCACGGCCGCCGCCGAGGCCCAGGGTTTGGTTAACAGCCTGTACATGTGCCAGGGCCTTGAGCTTGGCGGTGTCGGCGGTGGTGAGCGGCTCTCCCCCGCCCTCGCCGTCGAATGAGCCGGCCGGCCGCACGGTGAGCGTGGTGGCAGCGCTGCGTTTGAGGTCGGTGATTTTGGTCCTAACGGCCTGATTGGCCAACAGCAGGGCGAGCGCCAAGGCGCTAGCCACACCGAGCAGCAACACGACCGATGAAGTCCGGACGGCGTTGCGGAAGGCGTTGCGCACCCCGCGGGTTACGGTACTCATGAACAGGCTCCTTGATTGCTTGATGGTAAGTCTACGCTGGGAATTCTGAGGAAATGCTTATAGCAAGGCGAGTTTGCGCTATGAGATTTCTCTCTCTATTGCTTAATAAGGATTTCTGTTGTATAATTTGCAATTCTGATTCTGGCTGGCTACTCGATACTGATGCTTCTTGCATCCGAATGGGGCAGTCAACCAATTGTCCTGGGATAGCACACCATTGTGCTTGTTCAAGTGAGGGGTGTGGCCATGTTCGGGTTACTGAAACGAGTAAAGGGCGACCGGGGGTCGATCGCGGTCACGATCGTGATGGGGGTGCTCGGCGGTTTGGGCGCCTTGGCCCTCGCAGCGGGGATGGCCTGGGGGCTTGCTGCGGCCGCCTCCCACCGGAGCGCGGACGATCGCACTGCGGCCGGCAACGGCTACGCGGTCACCGCCACTACGCTGTCGGTATCCGACAAGACCCTGGTCCTGCAGAACGACGTCACGGTCATCCGCGCCGACGCTCTGGCGGCGCACTATCACTTCACCGACGCCTACCGGCGCTCTGCCATCTCGCTCGCGGACTCCACGAAGATCGTCGACTCCGCGGGGAAGCCCGTCCGGCTGGCTGATCTGTTGGGCCGGAAGGTGACCGTGGAAGGGTCGGTTCGGCTGACTGGCGGCAAATACATCGCCAGCGCCGATACCATCACAGTCGGTGACCCCTCCACCGCCGACGCCGGAACCTAGGCGTCACCCGCCCGTTTGGGCGAGGCAATCCACCATGCTTCGGCATGGCATGGAGGCCTCGCCCGGACGGGCTTTCCATTTGGGGGACTCGTGATAGATGGGTTAGATTTTAGCTCAGCAGCGATTGCTTGGCTGTGTACTCGGCGGGGAGCTTGATTTTGAACATGGTCCCCTTGCCCGGAGTGCTCTCGACGACGATGGTGCCGTGATGGAGGTCGACGATGCGTTTGGCAATGGAGAGGCCGAGGCCGTAGCCGTTAATTTTGTGCTTGGAGCGGGAACGATCGGCGCGGTAGAAGCGGTCGAAGATGTGGGGAATGTCGGCGGGCTTGATGCCGACGCCTTCGTCGGCCACGCTCATTCTTACGAAGTGGTTCGACGGTTGAGCTCCCAGACTGATGGTGGATTCGGGTGGGCTGTATTTAATGGCATTGTCGAGCAGAATGGCGACGAGTTCAATGAGGCTGTCGCGGTCGCCGGCGACGGTTAATTCACCCGTAACCGTGGCGATGTTGAGCTTGCGCTCGGTGATGAGGGCCTGGAAGCGGTGGATGGCCTCACTGAAGAGGTCGGCCACCGGCACCTGGCTGACGGCCGCGGGATCGAGCCCGCCCTCGAAGCGGGCGAGGCGCAGCAGACCGGATGAGAGCGCCTCGAGCTTGGCGATCTCTTCGAGGTTACTGGTGAGCAGCTCGCGGGCCTCGGCGGCGGTGAGCTGCTTTTGGCGCAGCGCTACCTCGATCTCGGAGCGCATGGCGGTGAGAGGGGTGCGCAGCTCGTGGGAGGCGTCGGCGGTGAACCGGCCCTGGGCTTCCATGGCGTGATGGATGGGGCGCAAGGTACGGCGGGCCAGGAAGTACGAAGCCGCGCCGCCGAGCAGCAGGGTGGACAGGTTGAGCGCGAGGAGCCGCAAAATGATGCGGCGCTGGTCGAGGTCGAGCTGGCGATCGAGCGCTTGGAGGAATTCGGTCCGACGGGGCTCAAAGGCTCCCGGAAGCGGCAGCCGCATCACGGCGGTGCGTTGATGGTCGGCGTTTTCGGTGATTTGGGACACCGATTCGCGATACAATGCCAAACTAAAAAGACTCGAGAGTACGAGGATGATACCCAGGTACCAGAGGGTAAGTTTAAAAATGGCGGAAGGAATCATTCGCTTGAAGTGGAGAGCTTGTAGCCGAAGCCTCGAACGGTGTGGATTAGTTCTGGACCTTTGAACGGGCGCTCAATTTTGCCCCGCAGATATCCAATATACACCTCTAGGGTGTTGGGGAGGATATCGGCATCGTAATCCCAAACGTGGCTGATGATGTTGGTTTTGGAGAGAATGCGGTTTTGGTTGCGCAAGAGGTATTCGAGCAGAGCGTATTCGCGCTGCGACAGCTGAATGCGACGGCCGTCGCGTTTGACCTCGTAGGTTTGGGTATCGAGACTGAGATCGGCGAGCTCGAGCACGTTGCCGACGTGATCTTGGGGCCGGCGCAGCAGGGCACGAATGCGGGCTAGGAGCTCCTCGAAGGCAAAGGGCTTTACGAGGTAATCATCGGCGCCGGAACCAAGGCCCTCGACGCGGTCGGAGATTTTGTCCTTGGCGGTGAGCATGAGGATGGGCGTGCGGATACCGGCGGCGCGGACCTCTTTGCATATCTCGACGCCGTCGAGCAGGCCGGGGAGCATGCGGTCGAGGATGATAACGTCGTACTCGTCGGTGAGAGCGCTCGAGAGGCCCTCATCGCCGTCGTACACGGCGTCGACGGCGTACGACTCCTGCTCGAGGCCCCGCTTGATGGCGCCGGCGATTTTGTGCTCGTCTTCTACGACTAGGATTCTCATGGGGGCATTGTACGCTGGTTTGGCTGAGATTGCGCTGAATTGAGGACGGCCGCAGGCGGTGGGCTGCGGCAAACTGGCGCTCCTGGGCGACGAACTCGACCTGAGTTTGGCATTGTGGGAGCGGTGGTTGTCTGGCGTCTTCGGCGTCGCGCCAGTTTGCCTCCGCGCCACCCCACTGCACCCCTATGTTGCTACTGGTAGAGGAACTCGCGGGTGAGGGGGAGGTGGGGGTTGGGGCCGGGCGTCATGACGAATTGCGACAGCGTGAGGTCGGAGTAGCGGAAGCCGGCGATGGAGCCTCCGAGGTAGAGGCGCCACATGCGGTAAAAGCGTTCGTCGTACATGGCTTTGACCTCGTCGCGGTGGGATTCGAAACGCCGAAGCCACTCGTCGAGGGTGAGGGCGTAGTGGTAGCGCAGGTTTTCGTAATCTTGGAGCTCGAAGCCGTGAGCTTCCATGAGCTTGGTGGTTTCGGCCACCGTGGGCAGGAAGCCGCCGGGGAAGATGTATTTGTCGATCCAGGCGTCGTTGGGCTGGAGATGCTCGGTGGAGATGGTGTGCAGCACGCTCAGGCCGTTTGGCGCGAGCATCTGTTTGACAGCGCGGAAGTAGCCGGCATGGTTGCGGTAGCCCACGTGCTCGTACATTCCGACCGATACGATGCGGTCGAACTTGAGGTCGCGGGCCGCTAGGTCGTGGTAGCTAATGAGCTCGATCGTGATGCGATCTTTGAGCCCGGCGGCAGCGACGCGCTCAGTGGCAAGCTTGAATTGCTCGGCGCTCAGCGTAATGCCGCGGCCGCGGAGGCCAGGGGTCTTCTGGGCCGCGGCGATGAGCAATTGGCCCCAGCCGCAGCCAATGTCGAGCAAGGTTTGGCCTGGGCTGAGCTGCAGTTTACGCAAAATGTGTTCGACTTTTTGGCTTTGGGCAGCCTCAAGTGTATCATCAGCGTGCCTGAAATAGGCGCAGGAGTAGGTCATGGATTTGTCGAGCCAGAGACGGTAAAAATCGTTTCCGAGATCGTAGTGGTGCTGGATGAGGTGGCGCTGGCGCCCGGGCCGGTTGGGCTGGCGGCGGCGCAGATTGCTCAATTTGGTGAGCGCGGCGAAGGCGGACCGGTTTTCGGCGATCAGCCGGCCGATTTGGGTGATATCCCCGGCGATGTCGATCGCGCCGTCCATATAGGCTTCCCCAAAGCCGAGCGTGAACTGCCGCATGATTGCCCGCACCGCTCGGGGGTGATGGAGGATAAGCTCAAAGTAGGGCTTGGCAGGGCCATAATGGGTCGTGGTACCATCCCAATAATGGACCGTGACACCGCCAGATTTGAGGCGGCGGAGGAGTTTATCGAAGAGAGTTCTCTCGAACATGCCCCTACTATACACCGGCGCATGATATTTGCTGCGGTTGGCTAGCTCTCCTGACTGACGAACTCTACCTAGTCGTTAGCATCCTGGGCCGATGGTTGTCAGGCGTCAGATTGCGTCGAGCTAGCCAACCTCCGCTTTACCGTTGCTAGGAGCGAACCAGCGTCTGCCAGCTCAAGCCATCTTCATCGTCAATATAGGGATCGCCGGTTTTTTTGAAACCTAATTTACTTAGGAGCAGAGGGCTAACTTGGTTATCGATGATATGACGAGCGTATATGCGCTTATGCCCTTGGGATTCGAGGAATTCAATGGCTGCCTGAAGCGCGGCATGTCCAACCCCTTGTCCGCGGGCCGAGGGGTCGCCAATCATGATCGAGACGACGGGCCCTTTGAGATTGCCCCAGCCGTGCCGGTCAACCCAAACTGAACCGACTATCTGGTTTTTGACTCGAATCATCCAGTTGTACTGGTTGGGGTTTTCGAGGAAGACCTGGATGCGTTTGGTTTCCTGGTCTAGGTCTGAGGGCTGATTGATTGAATCCATCACGCCCATCATTTTGAGGGTATGCCGGCCACGCGGACCAGCCAGCCAGGTGACGCCTAGAGGAGCGTCGCGGATGACGTCGGGCGCCACTAGCTGAATGGTCGGGTCGGTGGTGGAGAGTTCTTTGATGAACATACTCGTAGTATAGGCAGATTTGGCCCTGGATACGACTATGGAGCGGGCAGAATCTCGATGAGCGCCAGGTTGTAGCGGTCGGCGGTGGGGGCGGTGTCGTTGATGGTAACAACGGTGCCGGCGGCCGGGGTGACGGCGGTGCGGCGCTGGACCCAGAGGGTGTCGCCGGTGCTCGTGAGGAACTCATCGACTTTGGTTTGGGCGGTACCGACCGTGCGGGCGACGGCGTTGTCCCAGTCGTTGCCAACGGCCCAGACCCAGGAACCCGCGCGGGTGGTGGTGAGGCTGGCAGTGGCGGCGCCGGTGGCGGCACTGGCTCCGGCGGTGGCGCCGATGGTCGTGAGGTCGGCGCCCTTGAAGGCGGTGACGACGAGGGAGCTGCGGTAGGAACCGGTGCGGGTGGCTTTGGCCGTGGCATTCGTGAGCTTGGCGGCGGCCGGGGCGGTCCAGATCTCGGAGGTGCCGGCCTGGGTGTTTTGGCGCTTGCGCAGGGTCCAGGTGAGGCCGGTGGTGGTGACGGAGCTAAAGGTGGAGGCGCCGCTGGGGCCGTCGGAGGAGACGAAGGCTACGAGGAGCTCGCCTGGGCCGGCGGTGGTGAAGGCCGGCGAGGTGATGGTGGTAGCGGCCGTGGTGGTGTGGACGGCCACTTGGGTGTCGACGGCGAGCGTGACGACCGGGGCCGGCGTGGTGACGGTGGCGGTGTTGGACGCGGCGCTCACGTTGCCGGCGGCGTCTTGGGCAGTCACAGTGTAGGAGTAGCTGGTGCCGGCGGCGACCGTGGTGTCGGCATAGCTCGTGCTCGTAGTGGTGCCGATTTGGGTTCCGCCGCGCAGGACATTGTAGCGAGTGACGCCGACGTTGTCGGTGCTGGCGGTCCAGCTGAGGTTGACCTGCGTGCCGGTGGGCGCGGTGGCGGTGAGGGCGCTGGGGGCCGACGGCGGCGTGGTGTCGGGCGTGGGCGTGGTGGCCGTGGCGGTGTTGGACGCGGGCGAAAGGTTGCCGGCGGCATCGGTGGCACGCACGGTGTAAGCGTAGCTGTTGCCGGCTAGCAGGGCGGTGTCGGCATAGGTGGTGCCAGTGGTGGTGCCGACCTGGGCGCCGTCGCGGAAGATTTGGTAGCCGGTGACGGCGATGTTGTCGGTAGCGGCGGTCCAGGCGAGGTTCACCTGGGTGAAGCTGACAGCCGTGGCGGTGAGACCGGTGGGCGCGGTGGGCGCTTGGGTGTCGGGCACGGGAGGTGTAATGGTGGCGGTGTTGGAGGCAGCGGAGAGGTTACCGGCGGCATCGGTGGCTTCGACCGTGTAATTGTAGGTGGTGCCGGTTACTACATTAGCGTCCGAGTAGCTCGTGCCGGTGGCGGTGTCGAGGGGTTGGCCGTCGCGGAAGATGAGGTAGCTGGTGACACCGACGGCATCGCTGGAGGCGCCCCAGGATAGGTTGACTTGCGGCCCGGCAACGGCCGTGGCGGTGAGGCTCACGGGCGCGGTGGGGGCGGTGGTGTCGGGAACAGTGGCGGTGGCTGGGTCGGAGCTGGCCGATGTGTTGCCGGCGGCGTCGGCGGCGGCCACGACGTAGCTGTAGGTGCTACCGCCGGTGGCGGTGGTGTCGGAGAACGTGGTGCCGGTGGGTTGAGCTATGACGGCGCCGTTTCGCTTCACGAGGTATTTTGTGACAGCGGTGTCGTCGGCGGCGGCGGTCCAGCTGAGGTCAACTTGGTTGGGCAGGGTGACGCTGGCGGTGAGGCCGGTGGGTACGCTGGGAGCCTGGGTGTCGGGCGTGGGGGTGGTGATAGCGGCCGCATTAGAATCGAGCGAAACGTTGCCGGCCGCGTCGACGGCGCGCACGGTGTAGGTGTAATTCGTGTTGAAGGTGAGGGCGGCGTCGCTAAAGGTGGTGCCCGTGGCGGTGCCGATTTGGACGCCGTCGCGGAAGACCTGGTAGCCGGTGACGGCGACGTTGTCGGTAGCGGCGGTCCAGTTTAGATTGGCCTGGGTAAAGCTAATGGCCGTAGCGGTGAGGCCGGTGGGGGCCGACGGGGCCTGGGTGTCGGCCGGAGTAGGGGTGGTAAAGGTGTTGTCGGCCGAGGTGGCCAGGTTGGCCGCGGCGTCGGCGGATTTGACGCGGTAGTGGTAAGTGGTGGCGGAGGCCAGGTCGGGAACTACCTGGGTGTGAGCAGTGGCCAGGCTGCTGTTGAGCGTGGTGGAGCTGCCATACGCGGTGGTGGGACCGAATTCGATCTGCGAGGTGGCGGGCTCGCTCGTGGTCCAACTGACCGTGGCGCCGTTGGGGTTCACGCCGGAGACGCTTATGCCCGAGATGACGGGCGGGGTGGTGTCGGCAGTGGACTGGCCGGTGAAGCTGACGTTGTCGAAGGTGGCGGTGCCGAGCGCGGACGGGTTGTGCGAGGTGACGGCCAGGCCAACGTAGGCGGTGGTGCCGAGGCTAACGGTAGCACTGCCCATGCTGGTCCAGGCGGTGCCGTTGGTGGATTTGGAGGCGGTAATGGTGGTGCCGGCGCGCACGAGGCGCATCCAATATGGCACGGTGGCCGCGGCGCCGTTGACGTAAGTGGTGCTGCCACCGGTGGCGGTGCGGTAGTCAAAGGCTGCACCGTGGCCGGGGGTCATGGCGGCTAGCGTCTCTTTGGCGCCGGGGGCGAGGGTGTCGCGGATCATGACGCCGGCTAGCGCCCAGGGGTCGGTGTTTTGCTGCGTGACGACGCGGGCTTTGATCTCGCCGTCGCCGGTCATTTGCTGGTAGCCGAATTGGAACGAGTCGGCAGTGCCCCAGATATCGGTGCCGCCACCCTTCACGGTAATGGCGCTGCCCGCGGCAGCAGTGGAGCCGGCTACGCCGGTGGTGCCAATGTCGGCGCCGGTCCAGGTACCACCCTGGGAGGCACCGTTGACGGTGACGCTAACGGTATTGGAGTTGCTACTGGCGTTTTGGTTGTCGTAGGCGCGAGCGCTGAAGGCGTAGCTGCCGGCGGGTAGAGCGGCGGCGGCAAAGGTATAAGGCGTGGTGGTGACAGTGCTCACGAGGGCGCCGTTTTGGTAGAATTCGACCTTGGTGATGGTGCCGTCGGGGTCGCTGGCGGCGGCCGTGACGTTGAAGCTGGCCGGTGCGGTGTAGGTGGTGGCGCCGGTGCTGAGGCTCACGTTGGGAAGCAGGTTGGTGGGGGTACCGTTGAGTGCGATGGTGACGTTTTTGCCCGTATCGCGGCGCACGCGTACCACGCTTTGAGCGGCGTCGTAGGTCCAGCCCTCGGCGGCCAGGTCGCTGCGCTGAGCGAGGCTAACGCCATTGATCGCGACGCCGGTGGGGGCGCTGGCGACTTTGATGACCTCGGTGCCGGCGGCCTCAAAGGCGGAGTAGCTGAGCTGCGACGGGCCGTACGTGACGTTCGTGACCACGGAGCTGGTTTGGAGCAGGTGGTTTTGGCCGGCGGGGGCGAAGTCGGGCGAACCGCCCATGGCTACCATCATGCCGCGGATGAAGTCGCCGTAGCCGTCGGTGAACCAGGCGTTGTTGATCTCGGGGCCGTCAATGACCACGCCGTTGTCGCGGGCCATGTAGGTGGCCCAGTTGCAGGCGCGGTAGGCTTTTTCTTTGGCAGCGAGGTCGCCGGTGCGCTGGTAGAGCAAGGCGTTCACATCGCAGTAGCGGCTGGTGTGGCTACCCATGGGGTGGGCAAAATCGGCCTGTTCCTGGATGGTGTTGGCGCCGAAAGCGGGTACGGCAAAGTTTTGCTCGGTCCAGGCGATCAGCCCGCGCACGTGCGTCTCCCAGTTGGCGTCGTACTCGGGGTGCTGCAAGAGGTAGCGGGCGGTCATTATGGAGTTCATTTGGGTGTTGTTATTGGCGCCGGGATGGAAATCGACGTCCTCGAAGTAGGTGCTCCAGTTGTTGCTTTGCATAGGGTACTGCATGAGCCAGTTCCAGGCGGTGGTGCGGGCGGACTGATACGAGGCGGTGTTGCCCTGACCGAGCGCAATGAGATTGTCGAGCAGCTCGATGGGGCTGATGGTGTGGGCGGTGTATTGCTCTTTGATGGTGTTGTCGGAGGCCTTCACGCGGAAGGGCCACGGCGACTGGGTGGCGTTGCCGGCGCGCACGTGGCTGGCGAGGGCATTGGCAGCATTGATGGCGGCGGTGAGGTACTTCTGCTCGCCGGTGATCTTGTACAGCTGCACGAAGGCGACGCCGAGCTCGCCGACTTTGTCGGGCTCGATCACGCCCACGCCGTCACCGACGCCGTCGGAATTGCCGCGGCTAGCGCCGGCGTAGGTGGTGTTGCCGTAATCGCTGCTGGCGTAGGGTACGTTTGACCAATTGTCGCCGGCAGCAGTCATGCCGTGATCCAGGTGGTATGTGACGGAATTTTCGACCAGCGTGAGCACGCGGGCGTCACCGGAATATTGGTAGTATTGGAGCGCGGATTCGGTGAGCATGGCATTGGTGCCGGCCGGGTTGTGGGGGTTGAACGACAGCTCACGCGTGTCGGGGTTGAAGTAGGAGTGGGTGTAGAAGCCAGGCAGGCCGTGCTCGTCGGTGGGGACGTTATTAAGGAGGAAATTCCAGGCGCTGGCGGCCACGGTGGCATAGGCCTGGTCTTGGTTGGGCACCCACGACACGATTTTGCTTTGATCGTCGACCATGACGGTGTGGGTGTTGATCGAGGAGCCGGTGGGGGTGGAGGCGTGTGCGCCGGGCACGGGCAGCGTGAGACCGGATAGGGTTAGTAGGGCGATCAGGGCAATTGCAGCGGCACGTTTCAAGCGGTTCACTTCGACCTCCTCAGTAAGTTTGCCCATTATATAGGGAAAATCCCAAATAATACAGGACTCTGGTGGGGTCGAATCCTAGTATTTATCTTTGTTTTATGTTATAATGCGGTTTGTCCTGAACCTTGACCGAGAGGGTGAGCAATATGTCCGACTACACGCCCGAGACCCCGAAGCAAGCCGCTGAGCGTCTTGCCCAACACGAGAAGGACTACTGGGAGCGCCACGACGCGGCGCAAGCGGAGCGCCTGGTGGCAGGGGCGCCACGCAAGGCCGCCGACGCCATCTGGGCCGCTCTGGAGCGGGCCGAGCGCGGCGGCTGGAACGGCAACAAACTGACACTCCAGTGGAGCGACAGCTTCAGCCGGGTGGGGTTTGATCTGTTCGAGCGCGAGCTCACCCAGCAGCGCCCGCGCTGGACAGCTCAGATCGACGGGCAGGGACAGTTCGTCGAGCCCACCATCGTGGTGACCAGGCCCGCTTCGGCGGCGCCAGGCCAGCGCGTCGTCGGCGGTATCGCAGGCGTGATCGGGAAGTTGCTTGGCGGCAAGTAGCCGCGCGTTCAAGACGAGATGGGGGCATGGGAGCGAACGGTCTCCACACCCCCGGCGGCTAGAGGTAATCTCTGGCCGCTTTTTTGCGCAGTGATTGACCAGGCCGAGTCGCATCGCTATAATCTCGTAGTATCACCCGATGGGGCCAGCCCACATTGTGATCCGGAGTAGCTCAGTGGTAGAGCAGTTCGCTGTTAACGAATTGGTCGTCGGTTCGAGCCCGACCTCCGGAGCCAGGAATTATTTGATGAATAACGGCTTTACAAAGCCGTTATTTTGTTGGTTTATCTACACGACCGACCATAAATTTGACGGCGTCATTCATATTGACCGGGGCGATTTCGATTTCTGGATGTCTGGATTGGAATACGCGAAATATCTCATCAGAGAAGGCCTGTCCGACCGTTGGCACCTTATCAAAGTCCAAAATAATTCTTCTGAATTTATCGAGTCCTACTAAGACTCTTCGAGCCTGAGACCTTGAGACATATATTGTCCCCATTGTGTAAAGTCTAATCTTTACTTCTGTCTGGTCGAAGGCAGGTTCTTCCGGGTCAACCTGATATCCTGCAAAGACTTCGCTCAGATGGCGCTTGGATTTTGTGCTGATTTGAAATGTAACTTGTGTCCCTCGAACGTCAGCCTTAACTTCCTCTACAAATACGTCATTAATAACATTATCAATGCGCAGTCTCAGCCCATAGCTTTCAAGCACAAAGAGGTCGCCGGCTTTCGAAGTAAAGAAAATGCCCTCACCCGAATGGGCTTGAGGTGCGGTGGTAGTTTTTCCTTTTAGAAGGTCTTGTATGGCTTCGAGTTCCGAAGCAAGCCCTCGCTTAGCCATAACATTTCTAAACACTCCTACGCCGAAATCTCTCACGACAAAGGTGAGGTTATCTTTTTGCTGCTGGATTTCAACTTCAATGTTTTTACTTCCCGAATGCTCAATGGCATTGTTAAGCATTTCTGAGAAAGCATATGCAAGAACGCTTTGAATATTCTCTCTGAGGGTATTTAAGAAAGGCTTTTCTTTCTTAATAGCGTCAAAGACTTCATATTCTTCAAGGCTGACGTTAGCCAAGCGCTTTTTTATTCTCTTGCCTAGTGTGTCTGCGTATTTTGGCAAGGCATAAATAGACCATCTGCCCGAGCCTTCCCTAACTAGGGCGCCATCGGATACCATTGAGTTAATTACTGTACTGACATACGAACGAGCGGCGCCATCGTTAATGGCGGCCATTACGTCGGCCGTCTTAAAGTGCTTTTTAGCCTCGGCTACTTCTAAGATTTGTTCTTTTAAGCCCATATCTTCCTCTAATTCTATGTTAGGTTCTATTTTACTCTATGTTAGGTTCTATGTCAACTCTATGTTAGTTGTATGTTAGGTTCTTTGTTAGGCATAAGCTATTTCTCTATGTCAGCATCCTAGTGCCCTATGTTGGGTTCTTTGTTAGGTTTCGCTTCTCAAAGCAGTTCTGACTTCCGATACGACTCGGAGCCAGGAATTATATGACAAAAGAGGCCTTTGTGGGCCTCTTTTTGATGGACTTCAATTAATCTCTCGTAGTGGTAATATCTGATACACCGTAGAGACAGATAAGGACCCTCATGGAAGCAAGCGCACAGCCAAACCTGAATAGTGCCCGACATAAGCTTGAGCGGGCAAAAATTCTATTGGGCGAGATGACTAATACGACTCAGTTATTTTACGGTAGCAGACCCTATGACGTAGCCATTGTTGATAACAAAAAAACAGGGTTACGAGAATGGCAGGTGGTTTCGGTTCGGGAAATCCCGGCAGAACTGCAAACGCAAGCCGGTGATGTGATACATAATTTGCGTACTGCGCTCGATCATTTAAACTACGCCCTTATCTTGTCCAATGGTGTCGATCCTGGGCGAGCCACCGAGTTTCCGATATTTAAGGATGCCGAATCATACGCTAACGGCGTCTTACAAAAAACCCGAGGAATGTCTTCCGAGCATATCGCTACGATTACTGGCCTTGCCCCATACGAGGGCGGGAATAACTCGCTTTGGTTGATTCACAAGCTGGATATCACCGATAAACACCATTTCATGCTATCTATCTCGGCCAATCATCAGGCTGTGGTGGTAGACCTTGGCGCTCACTTCCGCAAAGCATTTGCTGATGAGCCAGGCATGGAGTGGACGCAGGATACCCCATCCGTGCAGATTGGGTTAGTCCCAGACGATAAAGTGGTGATATCCGAAGGAGTCGTACTTTTCTCGACTCCTTCAGGCGACACGTCGCACGATGATACACAGTTTGATATTCAGCTCGCTTTTAATGTTGATGGCATCGTTCACTCCGAGCCGCTAATCCCAACTCTAACCAGATTAGCAGAATGCGTTGAGGACGTACTGGCTCACTTCTAACGCCGCTTGCTATGCCGAGCGGGTTATTTTTCCAGATAGGCACTCACTATGACGATTTTCTGGTCAAGCTCGGCTACATAGTCGCTTGACCCATCTAGCCGCTGTTTGGCCGCCTGAATTTCTTGAATTTCAGCCTGGATTATCTCTTGCACATCCATGTAGGAAAGTTGCTTTCTCGGCGCTTCGGTCGATCCTACACCGACGCTGGCCCCCGCGATGCTGCTGGATGCTATATGGCTTTGATCCGCCGGCACTGCCTCTGCATTAGATATCCTAGCCAGTAGAGACCGAAGCGCACTCACTTCAACGCTCTTTCGAGCCTTCGTGGCGGCAATCATGTTGGCTTTAATTTTTGTAGTTAGCTTATGGGCCTGGGCGTCTTCCATGGCGTAATTATACAACTGCCGTGGGGACCCCAGAGCGGCTAGTCCACCAGTTCGGGCATGAGCGCCTGTTTTTGTCTTGCTCGTACATGCGCGCGCCCGGCATTGCTGGTATAACGGTAGTGACAGCATTAATAGAGGGCGCGCCATGGCACAAAAAATTACCCCCAATTTATGGTTTGGCGGGAATGCCAAGCAGGCAGTGGATTTTTATGTATCGGCGGTTCCGGATAGCCGCATCACCGACACCACCCACTACCCCGAGAGCGCGGAAGACGGGCTGGCCGACTTTCAGAAAGACTTAGCCGGACAGGTGCTCACGATAGCATTTGAGCTGAGTGGCCAGGAGTTTGTGGCCATTAATGCCGGGTCTGAGTTTAAATTCAACCCGTCGATTTCGTTTATGGTGAACTTTGACCCGTCGCGCGACGATGCGGCGGCTGAGCATCTCGACGAGCTATGGGGCAAGCTGATCGAGGGCGGCGAAGCCCTCATGGCGCTCGACGAATACCCGTACAGCAAGCGTTACGGCTGGGTGAGGGATCGCTACGGACTCACCTGGCAGCTGAGCCTGGCGAAGCCGGAGGGCGAGCCACGTCCGTTTATTGTCCCCGCTTTGATGTTTGGCGCGGGCCACGTCAACCAGGCCGAGGAGGCTATCAAGTTGTATACGTCGGTCTTTAAGGACTCGCAGACCGGTACGATGGCGCGCTACGACAAAGACACGGGGCCGGCTAAAGCCGGGTCGCTCATGTTCGCTGATTTCAGGCTGGGAGACCAATGGTTTGCTGCCATGGACTCGGGCGTGGGGCAGGATTTTACTTTTAACGAGGCGGTATCGCTATCGGTGGCCTGCGAGGACCAAGCTGAAATTGATTACTTTTGGGGCAAACTCTCGACCGTGCCGGAGGCGGAGCAATGTGGCTGGTGCAAAGACCAGTTTGGGGTGAGCTGGCAGGTAGCGCCGGCGAATGTGGACGAGCTCATGCGGCGACCGAAAGCCTTTGCTCATATGATGGAAATGAAAAAGCTCGTGATTGCGGATTTCTAGCCCACTATGAATGATGCCGAAAAAGCCAAGCGCTTGATCGAGACAAACGTGCACATGACGCTAGCGACGGCGGATGCCGACGGTAAGCCATGGGCTTCGACATTATTCTTTGCCCCCGATAAGGACTTCAACTTGTACTGGGTTTCGGCCAAAGCTGCCCGCCACTCCAGCAACGTGCGCGCCAGGTCACAAGTGGGGATAGTTATTTTTGGCCAAGAGCCGCCGACAAATTCTGGGGGTGTTTACTTTGATGCCGAGGCAGTCGAGCTGGAGAGCCCGGCCGACATTGATATTGCTATTGCGGCGCTGCATACCCGGCCACAACCGGATAAATTTACTATTGGCAGCCCGGCCGAGGTGACGGGCGAGGCGTCATGGCGCATTTATAGGGCTGCCCCTAAAGAAATTAGTTTGCGCGCTGACGGCGTCGATACCTCAAGCGGCCAAGCAATCACCGTCAGGAGGCCAGTGCTGCTTTGACGTCCTCCACGCCTTGGAGTCGGACTATTTACATTGGCATAAGTCGATTCGGAGAGCCCGAAGTACGGTTTTGTAGGACCCTATTTTGCTTGATCACGAATAATAGCCAGCGTAGCTTTTACAGACGGATTATCACTTGGCATATAGATAACTCGATCCCCATAGAGTTCCTCTAATGCTCTGAAGAATTCGTCAGCCCAAGAGGGTGCAAGAGAAATAACGCTACTAAAGTCGATCTCTACATTGCTTTCGTTGGGGTTTAATGTTGGGAGTATTGCCGCAAAGGCCTCTTTGCCCGCTGGGCGGGAAGTAAGAACATCTCCGAATTTTTTTAGTTCGATTCTCATAATTAATACTCAATTCTAGCTAATGTGCCGCGAATGAAGTGATCTGCAAGCCTTACTCTTAGTTCTTTAGGACCTTCCTTCTCAATTGTGGCGATTGCTACACCCGACTGCAAAGCAATTCCTATTGGATTCTGTGTCGCTACTGTCCGCACAAACTTCAGGCCATTTCCTCTTTGTTCGGGGGTTCTGCCAGATACAAACTCTGTCATAGCAACCGTTAGTGCTTCAATATCATCTTTCATTTCTGGACGCACCCTCAATAATGTCGCTTTAATTCCCACCCCTCGGTCGGCTAGTACAACGATGCGCCTATTTAGATCGTAACTGAAAAATAGGCCTGGGATATCGGGCCAATTTCCTAAGTTATGGTCGAATGAATTATTACCTATTTCTCCTGCCATCGCAGTAACTAGAGATGCCGCTACGGATGTTTCGGGGTTTTGGTTTATAAGATTGGCCATTCGGTCTAACCTGGCCCTAAATCTATCCTGCGTATCGGAGTAGTCTGCCGGCGGGAGATTTGGCGCCACGTCACTTGCTGCCCATATTTGGGCCAATCTAAAAAGCTCGGCGTTATAACGTTCAAGCGCGTCTCGGTGATAGTATCGGTGACCGCCGGGACTCTTAAGAGCCGGCAGCTTCCCTGACTCATCCCAGCGCCGTAAGGTCATAACCGTAACACCCAAATACTTTGCGGCCTCACTTATCGGAACTAAATTGTTGTTTTTAGGCATGCTTAGATTTTGCACTAAAACTATACAAAATGTCAAATATCTATACATTTTTGGTCGGTTTCTCTGTTTTTGTATATATTTTACGCATTATACGATTATGATATTGTTCTACGCATGAGGATTGTTACTGCCGGGTCGCGGTATATGGATATAGACGCCTATGCGGGGGCGATTGCTTATGCTGAACTCCTGCAAGCTCGGGGCGAGCAGGCGCAGGCCGTTAGCACGGCGGTCTGGAACGAAAGCATCAGTCAGACGGTGCGGTCGTGGCGGGCGCCGCTCAATACCACCTACACGCCCAACGACACAGACATGTTTACGCTCATCGACATCTCCGACCCGGAGCATTTCGACCGGTTTGTGGATCTGGCCAGAGTGGACGAGGTGATCGACCATCACCCAGGTTTCGAGCAATATTGGCAGGAGCGAATTGGCGATAAGGCCCATATTGAGTTTATCGGTGCGGCTTGCACGCTAGTTTACGAGCGGTGGGTGGCGGCAGGGTTGGCCGATACCATGAGCGAAACGAGCGCGAAGCTGCTGGTATCGGGCATTTTGGACAACACCTTGAACTTTAAGGCGCACGTTACGACCGAGCGTGATCGGACCGCCTATAGAGCGCTAGTCGCCCACGCCGACATTCCCGACGGCTGGACCGCTCAATACTTCACCGAGTGCCAGGAAGCGATCTTGGCCGATGCCACGACGTCTATTCGTAATGACTCCAAAATTCTGACCTTCAAGACGTTTCCGCGCCCGCTTGGCGTTGGCCAGCTGGTGGTGTGGGATGCGGCTGAAGTGGTGAGCCGGCACCAGGCCACCATCGAGCAGGAGCTGGCGGCGATGAAGCCCGAATGGTTCGTGAATGTGGTGAGTGTCAATGAGGGCAGCAGCTACTTCGTCTGCCAAGACCCAGCCGTGCAGGCCTGGGTATCGGACTTGCTGGGCGTGAAGTTTGAGGGCGATGTAGCCAGGGCCGACCGCATGTGGCTGCGCAAGGAAATTATTAAGCAGGACCTGGAATGATGTTGAAGTTTTCTTTCGAGAAGCTCGTTCGCGATAAAATTGTGGAGCGAATTGCTGACGGTGGCCGGCCGTCTTTTCGTAAGCTTGAGAAGGACGAACATAAAGAGCGGTTGGTGGAAAAGATTGCGGAAGAAGCGCAAGAAATATTAACTGCTCGCCCAGAAGAGGTGGCATCGGAGATCGCCGATGTGCAGCAGGCGCTCGATGACTTGCGCGAACTGCTGGGCGTGGGTGCGGAAGAGGTATCGAAGGCTCAGGCTAGCAAAAACGAAAAGTATGGACCGTTTCGGCTCGGCTTGTATGTTGAGTGCGTTGAAGTTGGCGAAAATGATACCTGGGTTGAATACTATCGAAACAACGCCGACCGCTACCCGGAGATTACGTGAGCAGGATGACTCCGAAGCCAGGCATTGATTATATCGGCGTGGCGGCTGGAGCGATGATTTTCAATCATAATGGTGAGCTTTTTTTGGCTAAGCGGAGCCAAAATGTGAAGAATGAGCGCGGATGCTGGGAGACGCCGGGTGGCGGTGTAGAGTTTGGCGAGACGCTGGAGGAGGCGGCGCGACGCGAGATTTTGGAAGAATACGGGGTGGAGATTGAAATCGTGGATACCTTTCCGGCGGTCGATCACTTGATTCCGGCGGAAGGCCAGCACTGGGTGGCGGTGACGTTTTTGGCGACCCTGAAGCCGGACCGGGAGCCCCGCATCATGGAGCCGGAAAAATGCGACGAGATCGGGTGGTTTGCACTGGATGCGTTGCCGACTCCCCTATCGATTATTACTCAGGTTGACTTGCGGCTCTATCGGGCGCGGCCGGCGATGGATCAGGAAAATGTTAATGATTGAGGATTTGGGAGGGGTATATGAAGCAGTATGATTTGGTGGTTTTGGGCAGCGGCGGCGCGGGGTATCGCGTGGCGATGCGGTGCCGGGCGGCGGGGTGGCGGGTAGCGGTGATCGAGGCCAACCAGGTGTGGGGCGGGACGTGCGACAACCGCGGGTGCATCCCAAAGAAGGTGTTGGTGGGCGTGGCCGAGATGGCGGATGCGGGCCGGCGGTTTGGGGAGCTGGGGATTGTGACGAAGCCGGCGCAGCTGGATTGGGGGCAGTTGATCAAGTTTAAGGATACGTTTACCGGGCCGGTGTCGGGCGAAACGAAAGAGGCGCTGGAGAAGGCGGGGGTGGAGCTGTACGAGGGCGCGCCGAAATTTGTGAATGAGACGACCGTGGAGGTCAACGGCGAGCGGCTGGAGGCCAAGCATGTTCATATCGCCGTGGGGGCGGCGCCGATGGAGCTGGACCTGGCCGGGGCGGAGCATTTGGTGACGAGCGATGATTTTTTGAGTCTGCCCGAGTTGCCGCAACGGATGGTGTTTGTGGGCGGCGGGTATGTGTCGTTTGAGCTGGCGCACGTGGCGGCGCGGTTTGGCGTGAAGGTGACGATTTTGCATCGCGACGAGCGGCCGCTCGGGGTATTTGACCTAGACGCAGTGAAGACGCTGGTGGCGGCGTCGCGGGAGGCCGGCATTGAGGTGGTGCTGGGAGCGGCGGCTGAGCGGATCGAGCAGACGGCCAGCGGCGTGGTGGTGCACACGGATGGCGGCGGGCGGCACGAGGCGGATGTGGCGGTGCACGGCGCGGGGCGGGTGCCGGCGATTGCGGGCCTGGATCTGGAGGCTGCGGGCGTGGCCTACGAGCGGCGCGGGGTGAGCGTGAACGAGCACCTGCAAAGCACCACGAACCCGCGGGTGTACGCGGGCGGTGATGCGGCCGCCGCGGGGCCGCCGCTGTCCCCCATTGCCCGGCTGCATGGGACGATCGTGGCGGACAACCTGCTCGGCACGCCCACGAAGCAGCCGGATTACCGCTCGACGCCGAGTGTGGTGTTTACGGAGCCGCCATTGGCAATGGTGGGCCTCACGGAGCACGCGGCGGCCGAACAGGGCCTGGACGTGCGGGTGCACACCGAGGATATGTCGGGGTGGTTCGACGCCAAGCGCACCAACTTGAAGCATACGATGTCGAAGACGCTGGTGGAGGCCAAGACAGGCAAAATCGTGGGGGCGCACCTGGTCGGCAATCACGCCGAGGACATCATTAACCTGTTTGCGCTGGCAATCGAGGCGGGGCTGACGGTGGAGCAATTCCAGGCGCCGATTTACGCGTTTCCGTCGCCTAGCGATGATGCGCGATCGATGCTGTGATGAATCGCGATTTCGACGGGGTAATTCGTGCGGTGCGGAACGGGGATGCGGCGGCGATTCGGCCGATTCTGGACGAGTGGGTGCTGGCGGACGATATCAGCGCCATCTTGGAGGCGGTACGCCGGAGTGCGGCGGGCGACTCCGAGCGGCAGTACCTGGTAGCAGAGTCGGGTGATGGGGCGGTGGTCGGCTTGATGGGACTCACCGGCGTGGGTATCGATGCGGCACTACATTGGCCTAGTGAGCGGCCGGCGGAGCTCGTGAATGCCTACGTAGCTGGCACCTGGCGCGGGCGGGGCGTGGGCCGCGCGCTGGCGGAGCGGCTGGAGCAGCGGGCGAAGGATTTGGGCTTTACGAAGCTCATTGTGGTGAGCGGATCGCGCAACCGGGAATCGGGTTACGGCTTTTGGAACGAGCGGTTTGGCGAGCCGATCTTCTTGGACAGGGATTTCTACGGTCCGGGGCAGGAGAAGATTGCCTGGGCGAAGTCGCTGAGCGATAGCTAAGGCCGCCCTTTCGAGCGGGAGGTGGTTGGCTATATGCGAGAAAATACCTGACATTTAGCAGGCATGTAAAATGTCAGGTATTTTTGGGGTGGCGATGAGTCGCGGGTGGCGCAAAGGCGGGCGGCGGCTAAAGCGGTTATACTAGTGAGGTAATGAAGGGTCGCGGCATAGCAAAGGTTCCAATTTCGGCGCGCCGGGTGATCATAACGTCGTTTGCCGTTGATTTTAGCGATGTGGTGTTTAACCTTGGGGTGGCGATGCTCACCGGCAGCGTGGTGATGCTGGCCGAGGCGCTGCAGGGTGGCGCCGACTTGCTGACGTCGACGCTGCTTCTGGTAGGCATTCGCCGGGCCGGGCGGCGAGCCAATCGCCAGTACCGGTTTGGGCACGGCCGCGAGCTGTTTTTTTGGGTGCTCATGGCCGGGGTGACGATGTTTATTCTCACAGCGACGCTGTCGGTGATCTTTGGCGTGCAGCGGTTGATTCATCCTCAGGAGATCCAGGAGGTATGGCTAACGTACTTGGCGCTCGGCATTGGGCTGGCCTCCAACGGCTACGCGCTGAGCTTGAGCATTCGGCGTCTGCGGGGGGCGCACGTGGGACCGAGTGCTTGGCAGCGGTTTCGGCATTCGAGCCTCATTGAGACCAAAGCTACATTGGTGCTGGATTTCTTGGGTTCGGCGTCGGCGGTGTTTGGGCTAGCGGCCATTGGGCTCTACCAGATCACCGGCAACGCGCGGTTTGACGGAATCGGTTCGGTGACGATTGGTCTGGCCACCGCGGTGCTGGCGATTATTCTCATCAGCAGTGTGAAGGATTTGCTCGTGGGCCGCAGCGCCACGAGCGACATTGAAGACCGCATCCGCGATGCCGTGATGGAGGTGGATGAGGTGCAGCGGGTGCTCGATTTGCGCACGATGTACTTGGGGTCGGAGCGGTTGCTCGTGAACGTGGAGGTGCACATGGCGGGCGGGCTGGAGACGCGGCAAATTGAGGGGATCATCGACGAGATCAAGGCGCGGGTGCGGAGGCGGGCGCCGATCGTAAGCCACATCCAGGTGGAGCTGGAGACGCCGGTGATTCGGGAGCCGTAGGGTTTTTGTGGTTGCACCGGACCGGCAGAGGCTGTAGAGTTTCGGGTAATGGCAGATTGGGTCAATGAAGAGTTTATGAAGCTAGCGCTCCGGGAGGCAGAAGTGTCGAAGGAGCGCGGCGAGTTTCCGTTTGGGGCGGTACTGGTGCAGGGCGGCAAGGTGCTGGTGTCGGCCGAGAACGGCGAGCATCGCAAGGCCGACGTGACGGCGCACGCCGAAATGCTGGCCATCAGCGAGGCTTGCTGGAAGCTGGGTCGGCGCGATCTGAGCGATTGTGTCATTTACGCCTCGGCCGAGCCGTGCCCCATGTGTTCGGCGGCGATTTTTCAGTCGAACATCGCACGGGTGGCGTTTGGCCTCTACCGCGACGACCTGCCGCACCTGTTTCGCCGGCGCAAGATTCGGATCGCCCAGCTGGCGGAAGACTGGGACTACCGTCCGGAAGTGGTTGGCGGTGTGCTGCGCGAGGAGGCGATCAAGGCTTTTGACGGCATTGAAAGGCCTTGGCGGGTGGCCGGTGCCCACCACGACCAAGAGCACCAGTTGGGTAAATAGCAATAATTAATGCATTTTTTGCGAAATAGTTTATAATATCGTAATGATTTATATCATTGTCCTGGCCTTATTGGCAGTCTCCGCACTCTTTTCGGGGCTGACGCTCGGCCTCATGAGCCTAGGTCCTCACGAACTCAAGCGCAAAATAGCCACGGGCGATAGCCGGGCGAAGCGCATATACGCGGTGCGTAAGCGCGGCAATTTACTGCTCGTAACGCTGCTGGTGGGCAACGTGGCGGCAATTTCGACGCTGTCGCTGGTGCTGGAATCGGTCTCGGGTGGGGTGGTGGCCGGCATCATGACCACCTTTTTGATTACCGTCTTCGGTGAGATTATTCCGCAAGCGGTTTTTTCGCGATACGCGATGATGCTCGGTTCGCGCACGGCGTGGCTGGTGCACATCATTTTGTTTATTTTCTATCCGGTGGCGGCGCCGCTGGCCTGGCTGCTCGATAAAGCGCTTGGCGAAGAGCTGCCTACGATGTACTCGCGCAAAGAAATCATGGGGATTTTGGAAGAGCACGGCGGCAGCACGCTCAAGCGCGACGAAGAGCGCATCGCGCGGGGAGCGCTGACGTTTAGCGACAAAGCGATCCGAGAGATCATGACGCCGCGCTCGATGGTGACGGGCATTGAACAGGACCGGGTGCTTGATGCGAAGACGGTGGAGGAGCTGCGGCTATCGGGCTACTCGCGTTTTCCGGTGTACGACGAGTCGCTCGACCAGGTGACTGGTATTTTGTATGCGCAACAGCTCATCGATCCGGCCATCAAGGGCAAGGCGGTGGAGCGGGTGAAGAGTAATTCGGTGTTTTTTGTGAATGAGGATGCGCGGCTCGACCATGCTTTGAATGCCTTCATTAAGACTAAAAACCACTTGTTTATGGTGGTGAATCAATTTTCGGAATTTGTGGGTGTGATCTCGATCGAAGATGTTATTGAAGAGATTTTGGGCGTCGAAATCGTCGATGAATTCGACAAGTACGCTAATGTGCGAGCCGTAGCCGAAAAAACCAATCCGGCCGCCACGCGTCGCAACGCCCTGTAGCTCTTGGCCGTGAAAACAATTATGCTTGAGGGAAGATAAGGAGCAGCTATGGCAGAGCCAGCACGCGAGGACGAGGTAGAGGAATTGGCGGCCGAGGCAGCGCCGCCACCAGACGAGCCGGCCGAGACGGCACCGGCCACCGATGGCGGTACTCCGCACCGACGGCGCAGCCTCAAGGCCGCCTGGGCTTGGCTGCGGGCCAAGCCGGTACGGCTGTGGGCGGCCGGCGTGGCGACAGTGCTCGTGGTGGCCGGCGTGGCGGTGGGGGCTACCGATCTGAAATATCCGGTACTCGGGATGTTTCTGACGACTGCGGAGACAGTAACGGTGACCGACGCTACCACCAAGCAGCCGGTACCGAAGGCGTTGGTGGAATTTGGCGGCGCGGCGGATCTGACCGACAAATCGGGCCACGTGACGCTCGCAAAAGTGAAGCTGGGTCACGGCCACATTACAGTGCGCAAAACCGGCTATAGCGACGCCTCGGTCGCGGCGCTGGCGCCCCTAGGCAAGGGAGCGGCGAGCGTGACGCTCAAGCCCAACGGTATCAAGGTGGTGGCGCAGGTGACCAACTTGATCACCGGCGGTAGCGTGGAGGGCGTGGAAGTCAAAAACGGCGAGGCTTCAGCGGTGAGCGACGCGACCGGCCGGGCCGAGCTGAGCCTACTGCCGGCCACC
Organism: Candidatus Saccharimonadia bacterium; assembly: GCA_035544015.1. Taxonomy (NCBI): domain Bacteria; phylum Candidatus Saccharimonadota; class Candidatus Saccharimonadia; species Candidatus Saccharimonadia bacterium. Next base: position 22,226 of record DATKIP010000064.1, on the reverse strand, counting down.
AACAACACCAAGCAGACGCTCAAACTAACTCGCGACGGCTACAACGACGCGGAGGTGGCGGTGACGGTGAAGCCTGGAGGCGCACCGGTGCCGGCCAAGCTGACCCCCACGGGCAAGGTGTACTTCCAGTCGAACCGTACCGGCCGTATTGATATTTACGGCTCAAATCTCGACGGCACGGGCGCCGAGGTGGTGCTGGCGGGAACGGGCAGCGAGGACGAGATCACGGGCATTTTACCCAATATTTCCGACCCGCATACCCTAGCTTTGGTCTCGAGCCGCGATGGACGGCGCCCTGATGGGTTGCACCACGATTTGTTCATCTTCAATACGGAGAGCCGCAAGTTGACCAAAATCGAGCCGGATGTGGAGTTTAATAATTTCCGAGCCTGGCTGGGCAGCACCTTGGTATACGAGAAGCAGAGTTATACCGCGGCCTACGGGTATTGCGATTCGATCAAGACCTATGACATTAGTAGCGGCAAGACGACGACGGTGCTAGCCGGCGTACCCGGGAGCGTGGGATGCCCCACCATTCGCCAGGCGCTCAGCGACGGGTTTTTGTACTCGGTGCGGGGAGCCGACGACGCCAACCGCAACGGAATTTTTGCGGCCAAGCTTACGGGCAGCCCCAAGCGCATTAGCGCCATCACCTCAGACACGACGGTGCGGCGAGCCAAGCAAACCCTGCTGTCGGAGTATTACGCGGGTACGGCTGGGTCGCTGTGGGATAGCATCGACCTCGGGAGCTTCGCGGTGACTCGCCTGCCCAATGGTCCGAGCATTGAGACGAGCCGGTACTACAATGATTCTCCCGACCGTTCGAACTCAAGCTTTATCGAAGAACGTGACGGCAAGAGCGAGCTGTACCTCACCGATGGCAACGGCGGCAACGAGAAGAAACTCACCGGTATGGGCTCTGTGAATCAGTTTGTGCAATGGTACGGCAATGACTACATCGTGTTTAGCTCGACCAAGACTGATGAAAACGCGCTGTATGTGATTGGCACGGGCGGGGGAACGCCGGTGAAGATCTCAGACTTTTACCGCGGCAACCAGCGCACTTACGGCGGCGGCGGAAATCCGTATCAATAATATGGCGGGTGGGGGCACGCCTGATCTCGACGAGCGTTTGACGCGGCTGTGCCGGGAGGCGATTGGGGCAGAGGTGTTTCCGGGCTGTGCCGTGGGATATGTGCGGGGTGGGACGACGAAGGTGATGGGGTTCGGCCGGCAGACGTACCATAACGCGGCTCCGCTCGTGACGGCCGACACCGTGTATGATGTGGCATCGGTGACAAAATCGATTCCGACGGCGATGGCAGCGTTGAAGCTCGTGGAAGAGGGGCGGCTGTCGCTGGACGACCGGGTGGGACAGTATCTGCCCCAAATGGCGCACCCGGATCGCCGTGGAGTGCTGGTGCGGCATTTGTTGACCTATACCGTGGTGCTCGATCTGGCGGAGGGGCTGTCGGCGGTGGCCAAGCGCGATCCAGAGCGGCTGCTTGATGTGATACTCAACGCTCCCTTGAAGGCGCCCCCGGGTGAGCTCTACCGCTACACCAACTCCCCCGCCGTATTGCTGGGGCTGGTGGTGGAGCGGGTGGCCGGCGGGCCGCTTGATGAGCTAGCGCGTAGCTGGTTTTTTGAGCCGCTGGGTATGACGAGTACAACATTTCGGCCGAAGCCGGCGGCACTGGGCCGCACTGCGCCAACGGAGCTTAGCGAGTACGGCGAGGTGCGGGGCGTGCCGCACGACGAGACGGCGGCGGTGCTGCTAACGCAGGATATGATAGCCGGCTGCGCGGGGCTTTTTAGTACGGCGGGAGATTTGCTGCGCCTTGCCGAGATGATGCTGGCCGGCGGGGCTTTGGCTGGCCATAGGTACTTTAACCCTCAGACGATCGAGCTGATGGCTACAAACCAGCTGACGGATATTGGCCAGGCGGCGGGATTGGGCTGGGAGATTGATCGGCCGGATGTGATGGGCGGGGCGCAGCGGCCGGGCAGGCTGATGAAGTCGGGCTTTACGGGCTGCTGGATCGCGATAGACCCGGGCGCCTCGTCGGCGCTCGTGCTTTTGTCGAACCGAACCTACCCGCAGCGGCCGGAGCGGGGGCCGTTTCAGGCCTTTTTACGGGGGTTGAACGAGGCGTTCTTTTTGGCCTAGAGTTTGCTTGCTGCGGTAGGCCTGCGAAATACCGTCAGCGAACTCAACCCTGATTTTCCTTCAGAGCAGTGGTTGTCTGACGCTGACGATATTTCACAGGCCTACCTTCGCCTACCCGGGTCTTAGTCACGGGAAGGACGCATATGCTCTCGGCAAAGGCACGAATCTTGCGAACGAACTCAACCCTACTATCTATCCGATGCGCTGGTGGTCGGGCGCTCGCGGCGATTCGTGCCTTTGCCTCTCGCCGACCCCGGTCTCGTCCTGGAGGAGGCAAGAGGGCACTTTATTCTTCCCTATGCGCCGCTTAGACCTGCACAATTTGGAGCGGCTGCGGGACAGATTCGAAGGCGGCCAGGAGCCGGCGGAAGGCGGGGTCGATGAGCGCTTCGTGGCCGGCGGGTTCGAGGCGGGCGACACGCCTGGGGCCGGATTCGGCGGGAAGCTTGGACTTGATGGCGCCGCGGGCAGAGATGTACATGTGGCACTCGAAGCCGTTGAACGATGCGGTGTTCATGCTACTCTAGTATTTCCGAATGAGGCCGATGACGACACCCTGGATTTCGATGGGGGTGCCCGGCTCGATAATGATCGGCTCCATGGCGGCATTGGAAGGCTGAAGGCGGATATGGTTTTTCTCTTTGTAGTACCGCTTGAGCGTGGCTTCGCCGCCGTTGATGAGGGCGATAACCATTTCGCCGTTCGAAGGGGTGGGTTTTTCGGTGACCACAACATAATCACCGGTGTGGATGCCTTCGTCGATCATGGAGTCGCCTTTGACCTGCAGCACGTAGGAGTTTTTGCGGCCGATCATGAAGGCGGGGACCTCGAGGGTTTCGGAATGGGTGCCGAGGGTCTCGATGGGCTGGCCAGCAGCTACGAGACCAAGGATGGGCAGGCCGAATTGAGGCGTGGCGTCGATGTTGTCGGCCCGAACGAGCTGGATGGAGCGGGCTTCGTTGTCGCTTTTTTGGAGCATACCTTTGCCCACAAGCGATTCGACATGCTCGGCGACCGTGGCAACGGACGCGTACTTGAAGTAGGCGGCGATTTCGCGGTAGCTAGGAGCGTACCCATGCAGCTCGATGAACTGCGTCACGAAGTCGAGGACCTCTTTTTGGCGTTTGGTTAATGGTTCGGCCATTGGTACCCTCCCAGGCGTTACTTGTTTAGAGTGTACCGAACAAAAGCCGTAGTGTCAACTAATAACCGGGCGGACCTAGTTAAATTGCTTGGTGATGGGGAAATCTTTGCTGGATTTGTAGTTGGTGTAGAACGCGTCGGTTTTGGTGACGTTGCCGGCGAGGTCGAGTACATCGCGGTAGAAGACGGTGCGCGAGGGCTGGGTGGCGTCTGGGCTGCCGGTGACGAAGTTGGGACCGCGGATGACGCCGCTCTTGGTTTTGGTGCCGAAGAAGTCGAATTTGAGGTCGGTGCCGTTCATGATGGTCTGCATGAGGATGTAGTGGCCGGTGTCGTTGACGAATTTGAAGTCGACGTCGGGGTAGTAAATGGTGGCGTCGACGCCGGGCGCGGAGTAGGGCCAGGTGTAGTAGCTAATGGCGAAGGCGTGGTTGACGCGCTCGGTGATGGGCAGGCCGGCGGCCAGGGCGGCGCGGAAGGCGGTGGAGCTCACCTGGCACAGTCCCCCGCCGTATTGCTTCTCTTCGTGGTCGCCCAGAATGACGAGCTCGGGCACGTAGCCGGTTTCGGGGCCGACGTTGCCGAGGAGTTTGCCGAAGCTAAACGTCTCGCCGGGCTTGAGGAGCACGCCGTTGAAGCGCTTGGCGCCGGCGCGGACGTTGGTGAGGCGGGTGCTAGGTGAGCCGGGGAAGTAGGTTTCGCCCTCGGAGATTTGCTCCTTGATGCCGAGCGTGTCGAGATTGGACTCGTTGACATCGGCCTGGGTGGTTTCGAGCTTGAGGCTGATTTGGCGGTCGTCGGCGGATTTTTTGAGCGCACCGACGATGGCGGTGGTGGCGTCGGCCTGATTGAGCTTGATGCCGGTGCGGCTCGGTTGCACGACGGCGAGCTGGCCGTTTTGCATCGCCAGGCCGGCGTTTTGCGGGGTTTGGTCGATGTCGGCGGCCAACGTGGCCACGTATTTTTCGACCGTGGCGCGGCTGAGACCGAGGCTGGCGGTGGCCGGCGCGGGATAGATATCGGCTAGGTTGTAGGTATTGAAGAAGGATTTGGGCGTCTTGGAGCCCACTTCAACCCATGAAATGATGGTTTTTTGATTGATGGTGACAGTGGTGCCGGAATAATTGAGCGTGATGGGCCCCGAGAGGTAGCTGCCGAGCTGATCGGTGACGGCCTGAAGCGCCGAGGTGGACAATTGGGGGGCGAGTTGGTAAACCGGCGCGGCGATGGTGTCGGATGAGGCCTGCGAGAGGCGGTCGGCCACCAGCTGGGCCAGGCGGCCGTAATCGAGGCGGGTGCCAGATTGAGCCGGGGTGACCTGGGGCCGGGAGGCATCGAAGCTGAGGCTGGCGTCGGCGGCCGGCGTCAGCACGTCGTCGCCGAGATCAACCACGTAGGGCACGAGGCGGCTGTCGTCGAAGCGGTACGACGAAAAATTCGTGGTGCGGCCGAGCAGAGCGCGGAGTTGTTCGTGGAGACGGCGGGTCCAGTTGCCCTGCCGGCCGTAATTGTAGGCCAGGTCGGCGGCTTGCTGCGTGTTGTAGGTGACGCCGAGGCCCGCCACCGGGATGCGCAGATTGGTGTCACCGTCGGCGATGGTGACCACGTGGCCGGCAAATTCGGTGGTGCGGTCGGTGATGTGTCGCGCGGCCGTGGCGCGGCCCAGCCCGGCCAGAGCGGCGCCGTCGGCCGTGACGCCGGGGTAGACCTTGCCGGCGTACACGAGCTCGAAGCTGCCCACCAGGAGCACGGCGAGCACGGCAGCCGAACCCACCGCGCGCAGCCACAACGGCGAGCGCCGCCAGGTGCTGGCGCTCGAGGTGGCGTCCCACGACTCGACGGGGAGCGGCGGGTCGACTTCTGGTTCGGGGTCGGGTTTGCGCTTGGCCATATGGTGGTATTATGGCACATTTAGGCCCCTCACACGTATAATGAGGTGGTTAAGTGAAAAGAGTTTACTATGCCGCGTCGAAAAATATCTGAATACCGAGCCAAAACAATCCTGGCGCGAGAGCTAGATCAGGTTTATACCGGAGTAATGATCGACACTCAGGGTACCTGGAAGCCGGCCGTGGCGGCGCTCAATGACGGCGCGTCATACGTAATCAAGGTTGATCAGGGCGTAAAGGGCCGCTTCAAAAAGGGTCTGGTGAAATTGGGCCGGGGCAAACATGAACTGCCGAAGGACGTGGAAGCCTTGGCCGGCAAGGGGTTTCGGTATCTGCTCATCGAGGAGCAATTATCCCATGACGCCGCCGATGAGCGGTATTTGGCTTTCGAGCGGCTCCGGGCGGGGGTGGTGATCAGCTTTTCGGCGCGGGGCGGCGTGGATGTGGAATCGGCGGCCGGGGAAATTCGCCGGGCGGTGTTTGGCCCGGAAGCGGCGGCGCGGGCGGCCGAGTTGTTGAAATTGCCGGTGCAAACGCTGGAGCGGCTGGCGCGCGCGTTTGATGAGAATTATTTTTCGTTTCTGGAGATTAATCCCCTGGTGGTGAAGGCTGGATCGGCAAGCCTGCTTGATGCAGCGGTGGAGGTAGACACGGAGGCGGCGTTTTTTGTGGACGAGCGGTGGACCGCCGAGGATTTTCGGAGTTTTGATGCCACTAACCGGCTGCCGCAGATGGTAGCAGTGGAGGAGTTGGCGGCGCAGAGCCAGGCGTCGTTTCGGCTGGCGGTGCTCAACCCCAACGGCAGCATTTTCCTACTGCTGAGCGGCGGGGGTGCCAGCGTGGTGCTGGCCGACGAGGTCTTCAACCAGGGGCTGGGCCGGGAGCTCGGCAATTACGGCGAATACAGCGGCAACCCCAACACCGAGGAGACGGTGGTGTATACGCGCCAAATTTTGTCGCTCATGCTGGAGTCGAAGGCCAAGCACAAGGTGCTCGTGATTGCGGGCGGGGTAGCCAACTTTACGGATGTGCGGGCGACGTTTCGCGGGGTGATCGCGGCGCTGCGCGAGGTGGCGGAGCCGATGCGCCGGCAAGGCATTAAGGTATTTGTGCGGCGCGGCGGGCCTTACGAGGTGGAGGGGCTGGCGATGATGCGAGAGTTTTTGGAGGCTGAAGATTTGCTGGGCGAGGTGAGTGGACCCGAGATGATGATGTCGGAAATTATTCCGCGGGCCATCAGCGGATTGGAGGCGGCGCGATGAGCACCCTGGATATCGTAGCGCTGCGAGAACTCAATCCGGCGATTGTGGCTCTGGGAAGCTCCAAGGGGATTATTCAATCCATGCTGGATTTTGACTATCTGGCGGGCCGACAGCGGCCGTCGGTGGTGGCGATAGTGGCGGCGGGACGCAAAACGGAACGGTACTTCTTCGGCAACGAGGAGGTGGCGGTGCCGGTATATAATTCGGTGGAAAAACTGCCGGAGCGGCTGAAGACGCGGATTAATTTGTTTGTGAACTTGTCGTCGGGGCGGCGGGTATTGGCGTCGTCGCGGCAGGCGCTGGGGGCATTGCCCGGCCTGGTGGGCGGCGTGGTGTTCGCGGAGGGACTGCCCGAGCGGCATGCGCTGGCGCTGGCCGAGGAGGCCGAGGCTGCCGGCGTGTGGCTGGCGGGCGGCGCGAGCGTGGGCGTGGTGGTGCCGGGGGTGGTGAAACTGGGTGCGATCGGGGGCGTGCAGGCGCCGCAGCTCGTGAAGTCGAAATTATTTACGCCCGGCAATGTGGCGGTGGTGAGCTCGAGCGGGGGGATGGTGAGTGAAATCATCCGCATGGTGGCTACCAGCGGGCATTCGCTGAGTTTTTCGCTGGCGCTGGGCGGCGAGCGGTTCCCGATGACTGGCCCGCAGGAGGTGTTTGCGGCGGCCGAGGCGGACCCGGCCACTGAGGCCATCGTGTACTTTGGTGAGCTCGGCGGGCTGGACGAGTACGAACTGGCCGAGATGATCGCGCGGGGCGAGGTGACGAAGCCGGTGGTGGCGTACATTGCGGGCAGCGTGGCCGAGCTGTTTGAGACGCCGCCGCAATTTGGCCACGCCAAAGCAATGGCGGCTTCGAGCGACGAATCGGCGCGGGCCAAGGCGGCGGCGCTGGAGGCGGCCGGGGCGCGTAGTGCCGCCACGTTTGCCGAGTTTGCGCAGCTGGTGGCCGAGCTGCCCGGCGCCACCGACGCGGCCGATCTGGGCGACGCCATGGCGCGACTGACGGGGCGGCGGCCGGGCTTGATCGCCAGCTCGGTGTCGCACGACGACGGCGACGGCGAGGTGCGGGTGATGGACCAGGGCCTGCTGGAGCTGGCCAACAATAATTCATTCGCCAAGATTGTGATCTCGATGTTTTTGGGTCGGGAAGCGCAATCGGCGGAGCTGGTGGCGTTCGTGGATTATGTGCTGAAGCTGCTCGTCGACCACGGACCGTACGTGTCGGGGGCGGTGAACACCATCGTGACGGCGCGAGCCGGGCGCGATCTGGTGAGCTCGCTGGCGGCGGGGCTGCTCACGATTGGGCCGCGATTTGGCGGGGCCGTGAACCAGGCGGCGGCGACGTGGCTGGAGGGCGTGAGCAGCGAGGTGTCCCCCGCTGCGCTCGTGGAGACGTATGCGGCCCGGCGCAGCTACATTTCAGGCATTGGCCACCGCAAGTACCGCAGTGACTTCCCCGACCCGCGCGTGAGCCGGTTGCTGGAGTTTGCGGCCAGTCTGGAGGAGGCGCGATTTACCACCTTTGCCCGCGGGGTCGAGGCGGAAACGACGCGCAAGAAGGGTAATTTGATCTTGAATGTGGACGGCGCGATGGCGGCGGTATTGCTTGATCTGTTGGCCGAAAAAGAAGGCTACGCGATCGACGAGCTGCAAACGCTCGTAGCAACAGAATTCTTTAACTCGCTGTTTGTACTGTCACGATCGGTTGGCTTTATGGCGCACTATTTCGACCAGGTGCGGCTCGACGAGGGCATCTTCCGGCTGGGTCCAGGACATGTGACGCATGTGCGCCCGGTCTCCTACGACGCCGAATCTGATGACTCTGGTGTACTATAGCTTCATATCAGGAGGCGCGATATGAGTACATCTCGCAGATTGTTTACGATTGTTGGCGTGGTCGTAGTGGCGGTTGGGGCGGCATTGCTATGGGCCGAAAGCGGCAATAAATTTGTGAACGAGCGGCCGGCGGGCGAGACACCAGCGGCCACCGCCAGCCCGGCCACCAAGGAGCGCACGACGCTGGCGAATTCAAAGGTGACCACGAATGCGGCGGGGTACCTGGTGGTGAGTGGCAGCATCACGAACAACGAAGACGCGGCTCGGAGCGCCACGATTACCGCGACGTTTCTCGACAAGGCCGGCAAGGCGCTGGGCACGGCCACTGGCACGGTGAGCGACATTGATCCGGCGCAAACCAAGCCGTTTGTGCTCACGAGTACGGAAAAACTGGCGACGTATTACGAAGTGAAAGTGGCGGTCGACAAGCTGTTTTAGGACGGCTATTCGACGGTGACGGATTTGGCGAGGTTGCGGGGCTGGTCGACGTCGGTGCCGCGTTCGACGGCGACGTAGTAGGCAAAGAGCTGGAGCGGGATGTTGGCCAGCAAGGGCTGGGTGTAGGGATTGGCTTCGGGGATGTAAATGACATGCTCGGAGAATTGCTTGAGGGTGTCGTCGCCTTCGGTGCCCACGATTAGCAGCTGGCCACCGCGAGCCCGGACTTGCTCGAGGCTAGATTGGGATTTGTCGTAGAGGTCGTTTTTGGGGTGCAGGAAGACCACGAGCAGATTCTCGTCGATCATGGCGATGGGGCCGTGCTTGAGCTCGCCGGCGGGGTAGGCCTCGGCGTGAATGTAGGCAACCTCTTTGAGCTTGAGGGCACCCTCGAGGGCCACGGGATAGAGGGTGTCGCGGCCGAGGTACATGGCGTTGTTGAAGTGGCTGAGTTTTTTGGCCAGGGCGCGGATTTTGTCGTGCTGATCCAGGATGTGCTGCACCTGGGCCGGCAGAGCCTCGAGCGCGGCCACGATGGCCTTGCCGTCGCGGACCGAGAGGCTGCGGGCGCGGCCGACCTGGAGGCCGATGAGTAATTGTGCCAGGACCTGCGAGGTGTAGGCCTTGGTAGAGGCCACCGAGATTTCGGGGCCGGCATGGAGGTAGATGCCGCCGTCGACTTCGCGCGCCACGCTGGAACCGACCACGTTGACGAGGCCGAGCGTGCGGATGCCGCGGCGCTGCATTTCGCGTAGGGAGGCCAAGGTGTCGGCGGTTTCGCCGGATTGCGAAACCACCATGCCCAGCGCGTGCTCGGAAACTACCGGCTCGCGGTAGCGGAATTCGGAGGCGACCTCGACGTCGACGGGCAGGCCGGTCATGCGCTCCAGGAAGTATTTGCCGAGCAGGCCCGAATAGTAGGCGGTGCCGCAGGCCACGGTGAGGAACCGGCTGATGTTTTGGTAGGAGCCCTCGGCCAGATTGAGGCCTCCGAGATGGCTGGTGCCGTTTTCGGCGTCGAGGCGGCCGCGCAGGGTGTCGGCGATGGTACGGGGCTGCTCCATGATTTCTTTGAGCAGAAAGTGATCGTAGCCGGCCTTTTCGATGGCGGCCAGCTCGAGCTGGATCTGGACCTCTTCGTGGTCCTTGGCCTGGGCTTCGAAATCAATCACCTCATATTTGCCGGCCTGGCAGACGGCGATTTCGTCGTCTTCGAGGTACACGACGCGGTCGGTGTAGCCGATGATGGCAGCGGCGTCGGAGGCCACGTAGGTGGCGTCGGGGGCGATGCCGAGCAGCAACGGGCTGCCGCGGCGGGCAGCCACCAGCTTGCCGGGGTCGCGGTCGTCGATGACGACGAGGCCGAAGGTGCCCTCGACCTGGAGTAGGGCGGCCAGCACGGCGGCCTCGAGCGACGGCGCTGTTTCGCGCTCGGCAGCGATGAGCTGCGCCAGCACCTCGGTGTCGGTGTCGCTGAGATATTTGATGCCAGAGCCTAATTGCTCCTTGATGGAGGCAAAATTCTCGATGATGCCATTGTGAATAATGGCGATATGGCCGGCTTGGTGAGGGTGGGCGTTGAGCTCGTTGGGGATGCCATGGGTGGCCCAGCGGGTGTGGCCGATGCCGAGGTGACCCTCGAGCGGGTGTTCCTCGAGCGCCTCCACCAGATTGGCGATTTTGCCGGGACGCTTCACGATGCCCATGTGGCCATGATCAACCACGGCGACGCCCGCGGAGTCGTATCCGCGGTATTCCATACGCCGCAAACCGTTTACAAGCACGGGGAGCGCTTTATCTTTGCCAATGTAACCGACAATTCCGCACATGGCCTGATTATACGCTTCGCGAGTACAATGGGAAGCATATGAAGCATTTAGATTTTCTCGATATGATCGACAAGGGTGGTTTCACGACGGCTGGGTACGCGAAACGCGTGGTCAAGCCGTGGGGCTACGAAGTGCACTTAACGGCCGACGGCGGGCCGTACATGATGAAGATTTTGCATATCAATAAAGGCTGCCGAGTGAGCCTGCAGGCCCACGACGCCAAGAGCGAGAGCTGGGTGGTGCATGCGGGGAGGGCGGCGGTGCTGCTCGAAAATGCGGCCGGCGAGCTAGAGCAAATCGAGCTCGAGCCGGGCATGGGGTACACGAGCCAAGTGGGGCAGCGGCACCGGCTGGTGGGGCTCACCGACTGCGAGGTGTTTGAGGCCTCGACGCCAGAGCTGGGGACCACCTGGCGGCTCGAGGATGATTACGCGCGGCCAGACGAGACAGAGGCGATGCGGGCGCAGCCCGACCGCGGCTGGAAGGTTTGAGGTTACTCCTCTTGAATCTTGGCCCAGGGTACGCTACAACTAACAGCATTAAAGGCGCGAGAGCATGCAACGACAGGATTTTGGCGCGAAGATCGTGACATTTGAAGAATTGGACGGGATGCGGGACCACCTTGGCAAAATTGTGGCGACGAGCGGCGGGTTTGACCCGATTCACCCGGGCCACATTAGCTGCATTATGGATAGCAAAGACTACGGCGACACATTGGTGGTGATCGTGAATGGTGACGCGTTTTTGCGCGCCAAAAAAGGCAAGCCGTTTCAGGACCTGGCCACGCGTATGCTGATCGTGAGCGCACTACGCGAGGTGGATTACGTGGTGCCGTTTGAGATTGAGGACGACCAGACGGTGATCAAGGCGCTGGAGGCGCTGCGGCCGGCGGTGTTTACCAAGGGCGGCGACCGCGTGGATGAGACTAGTATTCCGGAATGGGGCACGTGCCAGCAGTACGGGATCGAGGTGATCAGCGGCGTGGGGCTTGATAAGCGCTGGTCGTCGAGCGATTTCTTGCGGGAGTGGGAAGAGCACGCCCGCCGGCGCGACGGAAAATAGGCCTGGATAAAAACTGGGGGTTGCCCCCGGGACCGCGATAGGGCAGCGGTCCCGGGGGCGTTGGCGTCAGGGGGTGGTGTCGGGGCGCCCGTAGCTGCGAGGGCCCCAGCGCGGGCGATTGCCACCCCGGTGGCCGATCTGGGGATTGGGACGTGGGGTGCGGAATCCCTCGGTCGGCTCCAGCCAGGGCGCGGCCCGGAGCGGGTCGTTGGCCACGGCCAGCGCCAGGCTGACGGCTTTCCTCATGGCCTCGCTGAGGTTGGCGGGGCGGCGCATATGGTGGTGCCACTCGCGTGGGCCGCTGGGCAGTTCGCCGCGGCGCACGACGTAGCAGAACACGGCGTGCAGGATGTGCGACCGGTCGGTGCCCCGGTCGACCACGATTCCCGCGGGCAGCGGATCGTGGCCTAGATTGAGGTCCAACAGGCCCACGGCAATGCGGTTGAGTGCTCCCTGGATCGATTCGCCCTCCGCCAGGAAGCCGCCGGTCACGGTGTAGTCGGCGGCTTCGCACGGCGGTGTCAGCAGCATGTCGAACCCACCGTCGGAGCTCGGGCGCAGGACCACGAGCGTGACCCGCAGCATCGGCACGACGGTGCGGGCAAACTGGACGGCGGAGTCGGGGGCGGACAGGCCGCTGTCGGCGATGCGCCGCCTGGCGGCCTCGATCAGCTGATCGAGAGGTATATTGTCGAGGTTCACGGACGGAGTGCGGTCGAGTGCCATGAAGACTCCTCAAGAGGGCGGGCGGTGCGGGGGTGCCGAGCGCTAAGACCCGGCGCCGTCGGTCGGTCGGCCGAGCTCGATGAGGGCACAGGGTGTCCCGTGCGTAGCGTCTTCACGCCAGAAGCCGGCGCTGTCAGGATTGGCGATGACGCCGATGGCCAGTGTGGTCATGGCGCGCGTGAGCTCGGTGACCTGGTTGGGCTTGGCGTTCATCCAGACGCCGACGCTGGGCTCGCGGGCGGATGTGGCCGCCGCCGCGAACACGCAGTGAAACACCTGCCGGCCAGGGCCTCGCCAGGTACCGAAAGTACCCGCGTACAGGGGAGGGTTCTGGAGTGTGAGCCTCTGCTCGGAGAGCACGTGGATCGTGGGCTCCCCCTCCCGCAGGATGCCGGAGAGATGGCTGAACTCGGCTTCATCGACTCCGGGTAGCAGCAGTGTTTGCCACTGATTGCCTTCCCAGCGGAGTGCAACGAGTACGACGCGCACCTGCGGAGCGGGCGGTTCGGGCGACATGTGTCTCCTGACATGGACAGGCGGGCTAGCCGCGGGGCAGACGGATGCATTCCAAGGCGGAAATGCCGGTATACTATAGCACTTTTTTGGACTTTTTCAATGATGCGATTTTCTGATATACTTTTGGGCATGAAGATGCTTGTGACAGGTGGGGCGGGGTTCATTGGCGGGAACTTTGTCCATTACACGGTAAGGAACCGCCCCGACCACGAAATTACTGTTCTTGACGCGCTCACCTACGCCGGCAACCAGGCCAACCTAGCTCCGGTGGCCGATAAAATCCGGTTCGTGAAGGGCGATATTTGTGACGCTGGGCTGGTGGATGAGCTGGTGGCGGCGTGCGATATCGTGGTGCACTTCGCGGCCGAATCGCACAACGACAACTCGCTCAAGAACCCGGAGCCGTTTGTACACACCAATCTGGTGGGAACCTACACAATCCTGGAAGCGGTGCGCAAACACGGCAAGCGATTGCACCACATTTCAACCGATGAGGTGTGCGGGGATCTGGAGCTGGACGATCCGGCAAAATTTAACGAGACGACGCCTTACAGCCCCTCAAGCCCGTATTCGAGCACCAAGGCTGGGTCGGACCTGCTGGTGCGGGCGTGGGTGCGGTCGTTTGGGATTTATGCCACGATTTCGAATTGCTCGAACAATTACGGACCGTATCAACACATTGAGAAATTTATTCCGCGGCAGATCACGAACGTGCTTGCGGGCATTAAGCCCAAAATTTACGGCGACGGCAAGAATGTGCGCGACTGGATTCACGTGGACGACCACAACGACGCGGTGCTGACGATCATCGAAAAGGGGCGCAAGGGCGAAACCTATATGATCGGCGCCAACGGCGAGAAAGACAACAACGAAGTGGTGCGCACGATTTTGCGGCACCTGAGCAAGCCCGAGGATTGGTTTGAGCGCGTGAATGATCGGCCGGGGCACGACCGGCGGTACGCGATTGACTGGACCAAGCTGCGGACGGAGCTGGGCTGGGAGCCGAAATTGGGCTGGGACGGCGGCATCCAGGCCACTATTGCCTGGTACCGCGACAATGAGGCCTGGTGGAAGCCCAGCAAGGCAGCGGTGGAAGCTGAATACGCCAGGCAGGGGCAGTAGCGATGGCAGACTTGGCAGTGCGCGAGACGGCGATTCCGGGGCTGTTCGAGATTGATTTGGCGGTGCACCGCGACGACCGGGGATGGTTTAAGGAAAATTATCAGCGCGAGAAGATGGAGGCACTCGGTCTCCCCCACTTTGAGGTAGTGCAGAACAACTTTTCATTCAACGGCGAGGCGGGGGTGACACGCGGGCTGCATACGGAACCGTGGGTGAAGTTTATTTCGGTGGCCGGCGGACGCGTGTTTGGCGCGTGGGTCGACCTGCGCAAAGGACCGGGGTTTGGCCGGACGCACACCCTGGAGATCACGCCCGCGAAGGCGGTATTTGTGCCGCAAGGGGTGGCGAATGGCTACCAAACGCTGGAGCCGAACGTAACGTACACATATCTGGTGGACGCGCATTGGTCGCCGGAGGCCGAATATACCATGGTGAACGCGTTTGATCCGGCGCTGGGCATTGCCTGGCCGCTCGGGGCGGATCAGGCAATTGTGTCGGATAAAGACAAGGCACACCCTTTGCTTTCGGCCGTGACGCCGATGGAGGTATGAGCATGAATGATTCTGAGATTTTGATTGTGGGCGCGTACGGGCAGCTGGGGAAGGCGCTGGCGGAGCGGTTTCCGGGCGCTCGAGCAGTGGACCGCGACGGGCTCGACATTACGAGCGTGCAGGCGCTGGAGGCGTTTGACTGGAGCGGGATCAAGTATCTGCTCAACGCGGCGGCCTACACCAACGTGGACGGCGCCGAGACGCCCGAGGGGCGGCGCACGGCCTGGGCGATTAATGCTGCGGCCGTGGCCAATCTGGCGCGGGTGGCGGTGGAGCGGGATCTGACTGTGGTGCACGTATCAAGTGAGACGGTTTACGACGGCTCGCAGTCGGCCCACCGCGAGGATGAGGGCGTGGCGCCACTGGGAGTCTATGCCCAAACGAAGGCGGCGGGCGACATGGCCGTCCGGGTGGCGCCCAAGCATTACATCGTGCGGACCATGTGGCTGGTGGGCGATGGGCCGAATTTCGTGAAGACCATGATGGGGCTGGCCGCCAAGAACATTTCGCCGCGAGTAGTGGGCGACCAAGTGGGCCGCCTGACGTTTTCGAGTACCTTGGTGGATGCGATCGAAGTGTTGCTGAAAAAGCGGGCTGATTATGGTATCTATCATGTGTCGGACGATGGCGACGTGGTATCCTGGGCCGAGGTGACGCGGGCAATCTTTCGCGAGCTCGGACGCGACGATTTGAGCGTCACAGACATCACAACGCCGGAATACTTCAAAGACAAGCCGACCTCGGCGCCGCGACCGCTCAAGGGCGACTACGACTTGGCTAAGATTAAGTCGGCTGGGGTGAAATTGCCGGACTGGCGCGAAGAACTGCATGATTACATCAAGCGCGAACAAGGGAAGGAAGTGAAATCATCATGAAGGGAATTATTTTAGCGGGTGGCTCGGGCACGCGCCTCTACCCCATTACGCAGGGCATTTCGAAGCAATTGATGCCGATCTACGACAAGCCGATGATTTACTATCCTCTGTCGACTTTGATGATGGCGGGGATCCGGGATATTTTGATCATCTCGACTGAGCAGGATATGCCTGGATTTGAGCGGTTGCTGGGCAGCGGCGAGCAGATCGGGTGCAACTTTACGTACAAAATCCAGCCGCGGCCAGAGGGACTGGCGCAGGCGTTTATCATTGGCGACGACTTCATTGGCGACGACAAGGTGGCGTTGATCTTGGGTGACAATATCTTCTACGGATCGGATTTGGGCTCGAAGCTCAAAGATCATACTGATCCGGACGGCGGGGTGATTTTCGCCTACCACGTAGCCGACCCAGAGCGCTACGGTGTAGTGGAGTTTGACGCGCACATGAAGGCGGTGAGCATCGAGGAAAAGCCGGATAAGCCCAAGAGCAATTACGCGGTGCCGGGGCTGTATTTTTACGATAACGAGGTGGTGGACATCGCCAAGCACATCAAACCAAGCGACCGGGGTGAGCTGGAAATCACCGAGGTGAACAATCAGTACCTCAAGCGTGGCAAGCTGAGCGTGGGCGTGCTCGACCGCGGCACGGCCTGGCTCGATACCGGCACGTTTGCGTCTATGATGCAGGCCAGCCAATTTGTGCAAGTGGTAGAGGAACGGCAGGCGCTCAAGGTGGGCTGCGTGGAAGAGGTGGCGTGGCAAGAGGGCTATATTACCGACGAACACCTCGACGCGCTAGCCGGCAAGCTACTTAAGAGCGGGTATGGCAAGTACCTGCGGGGACTGCTGGCGGAGCGTTAGGCTTTTTCCATGAGATTTTCCATGAGGTAAAGGGTGCGTTCGGAGTTTTTCACCGGCAGCTTTTTTACGATCTGGAAATGCTGCGCAAACGCCCGCTCGAAGCCGGCCATGGTGTAATCCGGGAAAATGTCGGGGCGGGTGGCGAGCAAAATTTGAACCTTGGAGTCGGATTTGGGGATGAATTCGACTACGAGGTGCCGGCCCAGGGCGGCGAAGTAGGCGGCGATAGAGGCGAGCGGGAGGTTGTTGGAGATGGCCAGATGGTGCACGAGCGCGAGGGCCATCACGAGATCGGCGCGACCGCGCTGGGCCAGCGAGCTGCGCTCGGCGTTGGCCCAGCCGATGGCGGGGCTGGGATTGGTGAGGTCGAGCAGCAGCGGCAGGATGTTGGGCTCGCGGCGGTCGCGCACCAGGCGGTAGTTGGCCTCGACGGCGACGGGATCGATGTCGAAGCTGACGGTATGGATGCCGCGGTCGCCGGCCAGGCGGCTGAATTGGCCGGTGTTGGCGCCGAGGTCCCAGACGGTTTGCGGCCGCACTTCGTCGAGGAAGCTGGCTACCACTGCCTGCTTGTGCTCGAAGGCGGTGGCGCTGTAATTGGTGGCGTTGTAGTAATCGCCCCATTCGGTTTTGCCGCCGCGCCACCTGAGGCCGCGGACGGTGCGCGTGAGGCTGTCGACGAGGCCTTCGAGGCCGGATTGGCTGAGCCGCCGATGGCTGCCCGGACCGGCAGCCGACGCGGCCTGCGGGGTGCGAGATTGGGCGCGGGCGTGCAAAAACAGGTGCATGGCCAGCCCCGGCGACAGGCGCGCACGGCGGGGCAACAGCTTGGCGGCCAGCGGCAGCGGCACGCCGTCGAGGTGCACCAGGAGCAGTTTGCCCAGATCGACATCGACCTGCGACATGAGTGCTAGCGGTGCCAAGAAATGTTGGCAAAATTGCCGATACGCCGCCCAGGGGCTGGAGGGGGTGTATTTTTCAAATGACAGGGTGTCGATGAGCAGCGGCCGCCCCTCGTGGAATTGAATGTTGTAGGCGCTGGCGTCTTTGAGCGTGAGGCCATGCCGCAGCGCCTCGGCTTGGACGGCCAGAGTGGTGAGCGCGGCGTCTTGGAGCTGCGAAAAGCCCCATTCGTACGGGTACGAGATGGTGCGGACGCGGTCGGGCTCGATGACGAGGCGGCGGTCGGCGTCGGGCGGTAGGCCTTCGATCTCGACTTCGCGGTGCGGGATGAGCAGGTGCTGGCCGGTGAGCTGCTCGTAGAGGCCGCTTTGCATCAGCGAATCGTAGTCGGCGACGCCGGCGGCATTGACCTGCCGCAGCAGCCGGCCGCGATGCTCAAACACAAAGCCGGCGGGATCGCGAAAGGAGGCGGCGTGCTTCATAGCCCGCGCCTGCAACTGCGCTCGATCACGATTTCTCGGTGCTGTCTTTTTTGCGTAACGCGCCGATGACCCGGTGGAGGGTTTTGCGGCCGGCGTAGGCTAGGCCGAGCACGCCGCCGATAATCGACTGGATGAGCATGCTCCCGGCGCCGGGATCGAGATAAGCGAGCAGATGTTTCATGGGGACTCCTTAGCACTCACGGATGGGAATGGATCTATTCTACTATACACGCCTACTCTAGCGCGCGGGGACTGAGATTGGGCTGAGGCAGCCAGCGTGAGCAGCGGCCGGGACGTTCGCCTCCGGGATAAACGAGAAGAACCCCCGGCGCGAGGCCAGGGGCCTTCCCGCTAGGGGCTAGTGAGCGACACCGCTCGTGTCGTTACTGAGACAGGCCGCCGGCGACAGAACCGGTGGTTACGAGAGCCCAGGTGGCGCCGATGGACCCGTCCTTGACGTACAGGTTTCCGCCGCCCCAGACCTCAACGCGCGTGTCAGAGACGGCGAATCCGTCGGCGCCGCCAGATACGAGCGTCCAGCTTGAGCCGATTGCGCCTTCCTTGACATACAGCGTACCGTCGCTCTGCCTAGCCATGATGCGGTTGGACGAGAGCCGGAAGTCGGCGGTGGGATTGATAACCACGCTCCAGCCGGCGCCCAGGGACCCATCCTTGATGTTGAGGTCGGTGCCCCAGAGCACGCCAACGCGAGTGTCTGTGACATGGAATTTGCCGACACCGACACCGCTCGCGACGGATGTCCAGGTAGCGCCGATGGGCCCTTCCTTGACGCTGAGACCTCCGCTGCTGTCGAGGACGGCAATGCGGTTGGGGGAGAGGTCGAAGTCGGTGACACCGGTAGAGACCGTTGTCCAGGTGGCGCCGAGCGGCCCCTCCTTGATGGCGAGAGTGTTCCCGAAGAGGGCACCGATCCGGTTGTCGGTGACGTGAAAGCCCGTAACGCCCGTGCCGATGGTGGTCCACGGGGCGTTCAGTGGCCCCTCCTTGACGCTGAGGTTGCCACCGCCATCGAGGATTGCGATGCGATTGGGGGAGAGTTGAAATTGACTCACCCCGCTAGCCACCGGCGTCCACGTCGCGCCGAGGGAGCCTTCTTTGACGCTGAGGTTGCCGCCGGCATCCAGGGTGGCGATACGCGGGGTGGCGTTTGGCGTCGAAGAGTTGTCACTGGTGACGTAGGCGCCACCCGAAGCCGGCAGGCCGGTGCCAGACATTGGGCTGGGCGCCACGGACGTACCGCTATGCCTCACCACGAAGTGCAGGTGACAGAAAGTGGTACCGACGTTGCCGAACTTGGCGATGATGTCGCCGCGCGACACTACAGTACCGACCGCCACTCGATCGGTGACGTGCTGATACTCGCTGATGTAGCCCGCCGCAATGGAACCGTGGTCGATGCGGATGTAGCTGATGCCACCAGGCGAGTAAGTACCCACGGCACTAACAATGCCGGTGTTGGTGGCTCGGACGTTCTCGCCGCAGTCGGCATTGCCGCCGCCAGGGCCGTTGATGTCGACGGCATAGTAGTCGGTGGCGTTGTAGTTGCCATTGCTGTCCCAGCAGCAGTGGCCGTAATAGCCGCCGCCTTCGCCGCCGGGATTGCCGACCGCGAACGTCTTGCCGGAGTCCCAGGGCGCAGAGATGGCGAGGCTGGCGTCGGCATGAGCTACGCTGGCGAGGCCGGCGGTCGTAGCGCCCGGGATGATGGGCGCGCCGACGAGCAGGAGTGCGGCGAGTACCGTGAGCAGAGCGCCGATGGCCGCCGTTCGGCGATTTGGCACCTGAAGCGGCGAGAGCGGGCGAGTTTGCCCGCCCCTGAGTGAGACCGTCGAATGCACGACGATTCCCTTCTCGGATATGGTACTACACTTCCCATACCCGAATCTGGCCTTTTGGAAGGCAAAAACCCAAATTCGGATTGGGGCGTCGAGAGCAGTGTACGGTATTTGTTTGGCTAGGTCAACATTTCGGCTGCGGGGCCCCGGCATCTGGTAAGATATTCGTAGCAAAATGAGTGAATACGAACAGTTGAGGGTCGCTATAGTGATTCCCGCCTACAACGAGGGGCGGAGTATTGGTGGTGTGGTGGCCGAAATGCACAAAGAGCTGAGTAAAACGAAATATAGATACGAGGTAGTAGTGGTGGATGACGGCTCCAAAGATGATACGGCCACGCTGGCGCTGCAGGCTGGCGCGAGGGTGATCCGGCACATCCTCAATACGGGTAGCGGTGGCGCCACGGCTACCGGCTTGAGCTACGCCCAGCAATCCGGCTTCGGGGTAGCGGCCACCATTGATGCCGATGGCCAGCATGAAGCGATAGACCTGGCGAAAGGCCTGGAAAAGATCCGCGACGGTGAGGCTGACCTTCTCATTGGTAGCCGGCTCATGAGTTCGTCGGGCATGTCTCACATCAAGGTGCTTGGCAACCGAGGCCTTAGCACGATCACCAACCTGCTGTTTGGCGTGACGGTGACCGACTCGCAATCGGGACTGAGGATCTTCTCGAAAAAAGCCCTCGACCGGCTCAAGTGGAAGACCAGCGGCTACGAGTTCTGCTCAGAAATGCTGTGGCGCGCTAAGCAGCAGGGCCTAGTGATTCGCGAATATCCCATTAAAGCCATTTACACTGATTACTCAACCTCGAAAGGTCAGAATAACTGGAATGGATTCAATATCGTTATTGCACTCGTGAGTCGGCGAATTATGGAGCTGTTCGAATGAGCAGGTACACGATTTTACTGTTGCTGAATATTCCCTTGATCAGTGCGGGAATTCTGAATGCTTTGGTGGCGCATAAGCTGGGGAGGTTGTCGAGGAAGAAGTTTTTGCTGCAGGTTGTTTTGTGGTGTAGCGTATTTGGCGGCCTCATTCTCGCCGAGCCCACTTACCGCTTCTTGTTCGCCAATCGGCTTACGGATACAGAACCCCTTAGTCTGTTCGACGTTATTCAGATAACGGGAATATTATTCATTCTATTTACCGTAAGCAGGTATCGGATTAAGATTAATTCTTTGGAGAGACGCGTGAACGACCTACATCAAGAGCTGTCTATCAGGCTATCAAAAGATGTCGAGTAACGAACCCATACGATCAAACGTTCTTATGGTCATTCCAACGCTCGGCGAGCGTATTGACTTGCTTCGCCAAACGCTTCAATCAATAGTGGATCAGGGCGCGAGCACACCGGATATCATTGTGGTCTGTCCAAAGAAGGCCCTCGAAGCCCGCGCGCTTGCCGCTGAATTTGGGGCCGATGTCGCCGATGATCCGGGTGGCATTTCTGCCGCGGTTAACGTTGGATTTGCTTTGGCTAAGCAGCGGCATATTTACGCCACGTGGATGGGTGACGACGACCTGCTACGTTCTAATTCGCTGGCCAGCACTACCGCCGCTCTGGATGCGAATCCGAAGGCGGTGGTGGCGTTTGGTTTTTGTGACTACATTGATGATAAGAATAATATATTGTTCACCAACCGGGCCGGCTGGTACGCGCCCTGGCTGATGACGTGGGGACCCGACTTGGTGCCGCTTCCTGGCATCTTGTTCCGCCTCTCGGCCGTCCAGCAAGCTGGTGGATTTGATGAAGCGCTAAAATACGCCATGGACTTGGACGTATTACTCAAATTACGAAAAATGGGGCGCTTCGTTAATACCAAGAAAACCCTGGCGGCATTTCGTTGGCATCCCGACTCCACAACGGTTGCCAACCGCACGGCGTCGTTGAATGAGGCCGAGATGGTTAAACGCCGTCGTCTATCGAAGCCGCTGCAAATTTTGGCTCCGCTGTGGGAAGGGCCCATCCGGGCAGCGACGCGGATGGCGGCCCGGCGAGTGAACGCTTTGGCGCACGCCAAGAAATCTTATTAGGGTCTCGGGAAAACCGCGTCAAACATATCGCGAATAGCGGGATGGAGTTGTCCGGCGGCAAACTCCGCTTC
Organism: Candidatus Saccharimonadia bacterium; assembly: GCA_035544015.1. Classification (NCBI taxonomy): domain Bacteria; phylum Candidatus Saccharimonadota; class Candidatus Saccharimonadia; species Candidatus Saccharimonadia bacterium. The sequence goes on along the minus strand of DATKIP010000064.1, from coordinate 601 downwards.
AATCCGCTGACGGTCAAAGAGGCTCAGACCGGCTGGCACATCATACTCATGCGGGTCGAGGTGAGTCTTGGCGTACGAAAGCTCTTCGGCAGAGAGTTCTACCAAGTAGTTGAGAGAAAGGTCGTCGCGCCCGACATCGGTCGGCTCTTGCGACCGCTCGCTCTAGCGATATCGGATGATTCGATCGGTTTTGATAAACCGATCGGACGCCAACTCCAGGCCGGTCTCTCGGGCAAAATTCCGGATCACGCTGGCCTGCTCGCTCTCACCGGCAAGCATGCGTCCTCCGATCCACCACCAACCCGTCATAGGCAAATTTCGGCGAACTGTGAGGTAAAACCCCTGCGCCGCTCGGTCTATAATGATCACGTCGGTACAGACCACTACCATTCCAGAAATAGCTCTGGCATAATCTTTTTCCGGCAAGAAATGACGTGGCATTTTGTGATTGGGATCTTGCTGGTATAGCCCCCTCAAAACAAAACCTGCATTTATTTCGAGATTTTGTTACGCTTAATTGCAAATGCGTAAAACAAATATCACCAACGAAGAAAAGATTCTTTTAAAGGAATATGCCAAAACCTCCCCACTCATCCTCATA
>DATKIP010000063.1 GCA_035544015.1 Candidatus Saccharimonadia bacterium | reverse complement strand
AGGCCACTTTGCCTGACGAGTAATTTCGGCTCGAATCGTGCGAGCATAGTCGCTCCAGGGCTAGAATTGGGGTCCGAACGAATGCAGAAGCATCACGCGCTTTGCATCTGCTGCGATCGCGTAATTTGCCGCCCCGCAGAGGATGATCAATGCGCCACAGATCATGCACAGATGCGAGATGCCGGTCGCTAGCCCAGAGTGACGTGTTTTCCTTATCCCCATGACGGTCTCGTGCTCGACGCCGTCGTCGGTCATGATCGTGAAGCGAATTTCAGTTCGGCCAGGCGCTGCTTGGCGGGAGAATCCCATAGGAGTTGCAAGCCGTTCATTGCGCAGCCACCTGATTTCCGATGTCGATCGGCCGCAAGAACGTCTCATCGTCATCTGCAAAGATGAATGTGCCAGCCGTGTTGCGATAACGCGCGGCTTGGTCGTGCAATCGTGAATAAAGTACGGCAACACTGACGAACTGGTCATGCCCCAGATCGTCGTGCTTTGCGAGCCTCGAAATGTCGACGATTTGAACCTTTTCTTTCAGGGCAGCCTCCCGCACAACGGGATCGTCAACGTTGATATCGCCAGCCCGCGCGATGCCACCGTCAAGAAAACTGGACACTCGAAGCGCACCATCATCCTTGGAAACTAGAACCAGCAAAGGTGGCTTGAGCGGACCGATGGCTTGTACCTGAGCACGGAACGTTTTCGCGTTGATGTCGGGCGCCGCCAGCACAACACGGCCTAGCCGGGCGATCACTCGGTCTTTGCCTTCGATACGAAGCTGGCGCAGAGCGTCAACGGTCAACATGGCACCCATGCTGTGGGCTACCACCATAATGTCGCTGACCTCGGGGCTGCTGCTTAACATTGTTAGTAAAGCCATCAGATAGTCGCGAGAATAGTGTGCCGATTGCTTGTCCATTTCATAGGCAGCTACCTGACCTTGCGATGGCCAGGAGAACAGAATCGGAATCCCGTCGATTTTGATGTCCGCCTGCAATTGGGCGATTCGGAACAGCGACTCTTGGAAGTTGCTGTTAAACCCGTGCACGAAAACGAAGGCTTTGTGCTTTTTTCGCCGAGTATCGCCTTGCGGAGCGACGGCTTTGCGAAAATCGGCTTCGCTCAACACGGCCTGATCCACTACAGCAAAGTTGCTCCGTGGATCGGGGGTTGCGGTCGGCATTTCGACATTGCCGGACTTGTGGTTGGGCGGCACCGAGACGACAAACTTTGCAAAGTTGAGCGCATTGGCGCGGTTCGCAGTAAATACGTTCCCCGACGGAATCTCGCGCTCACGCGTGGTCGCCACATAGATCTGCAGCGTCTTTTCGCCAGACGAGGCCGCCACGGGCATCAGCACCTCCGGGCCAGGTCTGGCAGCGCAACCGACCAAAATGAAGGAAATTAGAACAGCGGCTGCCCAATCTAGCCTGCGACGAGGAAAGCCACTCCACATAGCAACTGACTCCCCACCAAGCCACCACGCACTGTACCTTTGCACTTGGGGCCCCACGGACGAAGCCACTCTCCGTGTTAGTCTTGCGAAGGCTGCATTGCAGTAACTTTAATGCAACAATCCGTTTTTCAAATATGCCTGGAAAATGGCAAGTCAGTCCGGTATTGTGAAGGTTTGCGGATGGCGGCCCCATGAATGGTGAGGCGGCGGACGGCAGGGGCCGGCGTACGCAAACCTCCAAAGGAGGAAAGCGCGGGAGATGTGGCGAGGCCGCGCGTCAGACGTTATGGAGATTTTGTCGCTGGCGGTCTGTTGGCGAGGTGCATTGAGCGGTTGTTTGGGAAGCGATCGGAAGGGGTGAGGGATCCGCTGCCGATCGCGACAAGTAGAGCCGGGGTCGTATAGCGGAGATCGAACGGTAAGCCAGCTATCGAGAGCGGCGCAAAGGCGAAGCTGATCATTGCCGGTCGAGCGAAGCAGAAGTGCAAGCCTGCAATTGTGCGGCGCGCGACCTTGATCATGACGTGTCGATCCTGATCACGATTGGAGATGTCGCCGGCGGGGAGCGTGGCGAGCAGCCGCGCTGGAATCTCTCGATGATGATCATGCGGCCGCCGCAACACGGACATGGGTGCACGAGCGGCGTGGGCTCGTTGGCCTCAGCGCAATTGGTACTCCCGGCCTCGGGCTGTGCCGCAAGCACGTCGAGCTGACGGCGCGCTCGGGCGATGTTGTCGGCGCGCGTGCCGCTGGCGAGCAGGCCGTAGTGGCGGATGCGGTGGAAGCCGCTCGGCAGGACGTGGATCAGGAAGCGGCGGATAAACTCGCCGGTGGCGAGTGTCATGGCCTTCTGGCGCTCGCGACCATCGGCACGATAGTCCTTCCATCGGAAGGTCACGCCGGAGCGGTCGCAGGCGATCAGCCGGCTGTTGGCGATGGCGACACGATGGGTATAGCGCGACAGATAGGCCAGCACGGCCTGTGGGGTGCCGAGCGGGCGCTTGGCATAGACGACCCATTCGGTTCGGCGTAGCGGTGCCAGATACGCCGCGAACGCCTGCGTGTCTTCGAGCGCGGCGTGACAGCCGAAGAACTTCAGGCGGCCTGCCTCATGGGCCGCGATCAGCTTCTCCAGGAACAGCCGGCGAAACAGGCGCGAGAGCACGCGCACCGGCAGGAAGAAGCCGGGCCGGCACGCCACCCAACGCTCGCCGTCGAGCGAGATGCCGCCGCCCGGTACGATCATGTGGACGTGCGGATGATGGGTCATGGCCGAACCCCAGGTATGGAGAACCGAGGTAATGCCGACGCGGGCGCCGAGGTGTTTTGGGTCGGCCGCGATCGTGATCAGGGTCTCGGCCGAGACCTTGAACAGCAAGTCGTAGATGACAGCCTTGTTCTGGTAGGCGATATCGGCGATGGCCGCCGGCAGGGTGAACACCACATGATAATACGGCACCGGCAGCAGATCGGCCTCGCGCGCCGCCAGCCATTCCTTTGCCGCCGCGCCCTGGCACTTCGGGCAGTGCCGGTTGCGGCAAGAGTTGTACGATATCTGGCTGTGCGCGCACTCCTCGCAGCGCGCGACATGCCCGCCGAGCGCCGCCGTGCGGCAGTTCTCGATCGCCGACATCACCTTCAATTGGCCGAGGCCGACATGGCCGGCATTGGCCCGGCGCCATGCCGGGCCGTGGCCGCGGAAGATGTCCGCGACCTCCAGCGATGGACGCGACACGATAAGCCTCGCGTCAGGCGGGCGGTTCGGCGCCCTCCTTGAGCTTGGCCGTAATGCGATCGAGCGGGCTCACGATCTCCCGGATGGTCTTGGTGGCGACACGTGTATAGAGCGCGGTGGTGTCGAGCTTGGCGTGCCCCAACAAGACCTGGATCACCCTGATATCGGTGTTCTGCTCCAGAAGATGCGTCGCAAAGCTGTGACGAAGGGTGTGCGGGGACACCGGCTTGCCGATCTCGGCCATCTGGGCCGCGGTATCGCAGGCGCGCCTGAGCTGGCGCGCCGTCATCGGGTTGATCGGGTTCATTCCGGGAAACAGCCACCCTTGTGGGCGTGCCGCGTTGTACCAGGCGCGCAACAGCTCGAGCAGATGCGGTGAAAGCATCACGTAGCGGTCTTTGTGGCCCTTGCCCTGTTCGATCCGGATCACCATGCGCTTACTGTCGATGTCGGATACCTTCAGCGCAACCACTTCGGACACTCGCAATCCGGCTCCATAGGCCACACTCAATGCCACCTTGTATTTGAGCCCCGGCGCCGCATCGAGAAAACGCGCAACTTCTTCCGGGCTCAGGACGACCGGCAGCTTGCGTGGCACGTGGATAAATTGGGTATGGTTCACGATGTCGGCACGTCCAAGCGTGATGTTGAAAAAGAACCGCAGTGTCGAAACGCTTTGGTTGAGGGTAGGAACGCCGGCGCCACTCGTCGCCAAATGAAGCTGATAGCGGCGTACGTCTTCGAAGCTGGCGGTATCGGGCGAGCGGCCGAGGAAAGCGGCGAAGTGCTTGACCCTCTGCACGTAGTCATGTTGGGTCTTCGGTGCGAACTTGCGGATCGTCATGTCTTCGATCATGCGCTGCCGCAGCGGGCTTATGGCCTTGTCGGTCATGGGGGATGCTCCTGCCTTGATGAAGGTTGTGAACCCCTCATCTCAAGACAGGACGCCCCGGCGCGCTATCGTGTTGGCTCCGTCGCCCGCCGCGGCG
>DATKIP010000062.1 GCA_035544015.1 Candidatus Saccharimonadia bacterium | reverse complement strand
TGTGGACGACGCCCGCATTGCAAGAGGAATCTGACGTGCGGCTTGCGGTCGGGTGCAAGTCATGTGTCCGGCCTGTTGGTGCGGCACCGTGACCGCTGGCCCTGATGTAGTCCGCTGATTGGGTCCCAAACATTCGCACGGGCTTTGACGCCCATGACCCAGAAGCGGGTTGTCCCAATCGACGGCTCGACCGTTTCGCATCACGCCAACATCACCCTCGCAATTCGATTGTCTTGCTCCGCCGTCGCCTCACGCTCCCATTGCCAAGCCTCTTCAGGCGGCTATGGCAAGCTCCGGTGCTCGATAGTGTCCTCCCTTGGCCATGATCGCCCACGCGATGCGGGCCATTTTGTTGGCAACCGCCACGGCAACGAGCTTGGCCGGCTTCTTGGCCAGCAGCCTCATGATCCAGGGATGCTTTTGCGGGCGCTGCCGGGCGTGTCGAACAACGGCTGTTGCACCGATGACGAGCAACCGTCGGAGATAGCGATCTCCCTGCTTGGAGATGCCGCCGAGCCGCTCCTTGCCCCCTGTAGAATGCTGCCGCGGCACAAGTCCGATCCATGCCGCAAAATCCCGACCGGATTTGAAGCCACTCGGGTCTGTGACAGTAGAAGTAATGGCCGTGGCTCCGATCACGCCAATCCCGGGCACGGTCTCGAGGCGGCAACTCATGTCATTGGCACGATGTTGGGCGTGAATGGCGCGATCCAGGGTCCCGATTTGTAATTCCAGAGCAGCGAGTTGATCGACAATGGCCTGCAGCGCCTGTTTCATCGCTGATGGAAGAGCTTCGCGGTTACTTTCGTCCGTGATGATCGCGGCAAGCTGCGCGAGACCTTCGCGTCCTGTTTCCGCAATGAGGCCAAACTCAGCAAGGTGGGCTCGGAGCGCATTGATCAGTTGCGTGCGCTGACGGATTAGAAGATCCCGGGTTCGATGCAACATCAGCAAGGCTTGCTGATCGGCCGACTTGACGGCCACGAACCGCATCGATGGTCGCGTCACGGCCTCGCAGATGGCGGCCGCATCGGCAGCGTCGTTCTTCGATCGCTTGACGTAGCCTTTCACGTAGCTCGGCGGCATCAGACGCACGGTGTGACCGAACTT
>DATKIP010000061.1 GCA_035544015.1 Candidatus Saccharimonadia bacterium | reverse complement strand
TTGCCCGAACCGGAGCCTTGCGCGCTGTCCCGCGTGCCGCTGTCCCGCGTGCCGCTGGGATTGTCGCTCTTGATGGCGCCCGCCACAGGGGGGCCCCCCGTCGCGGCGTGAGCAGCAGCGACGCTGCCGGAACTAACTTGTGCAAGTGCGAGTGTGGGATCGAGCGTGAGTGTGGAACCGAGCGTCAGCACTGAGGATAAAACGATTGTCGTGAGCTTCATGAGTTATCCTTTCGCAGAGGCAGGATAGCTAAGGAATTTATTCGAACGTTGCGATTAAACTTAAGGGGGCCTCGAAGAATGACGCTTTCTCGACGTGATCGGCGGCTAACTTCGGACTCGTGCCTGATTTCATCGAAGATCGGCGATCGGACGTTGCACCGATTTGTGTAGCGGCGCATATTTGCTGCCTGCCGCCGGCTTTTTTCGCCGCGGCGGGCGGGCTCCGCCCTCAAGCGGCAGCCAGTCGGCTCGCCAATTTGAACGAGTGAGACCTCCTGCGTTCGAGCGTCGCCAGCCGGCGAACGTTGTAGACGAAGTTCTGCAAGCCGATCTTGATCCGCGCCCGCACGATGCCGATGGTGCGCAACAGCCGGCCGCCCGGCGCGATCTCCTGGGCGCCGAACACATGCTCGATACGCGCGCGGATGCGGCTCTTCGCCCGGTTCGCTGCCGCTTGAGCCTTCGACAGCGGATGGCCGCGCGCCGCGCGCACATGGATGCGGCTGCGAAAGCCTCGCCCCTTCAACGTCGCCTCATTCGCGGCCGAGCGATAGGCGCTGTCTCCGAACACGTCGTGCGAGGTGTTGCCTTGGTGCAAAAGCCCATTGAGCTTGCGGCTGTCATGCACGGCCGCGTCGGTCACCGCATAGCGCCGGATCAGCTTGTGCGTCCGGTCCACGTTCACGTGGTTCTTGTAGCCAAAGAAGCTGCGACCGTGCTTCTTCGTCCAGCGCGCGTCTTTATCTTTCTGGCGGTTCTTGGCCGGCTTCCGCTCCCACTCCGCGGGCGTCTCGCCGCGCTTGACTGCCTCGTTCTCCTCGCGCGTGTTGCGCTGCTTCGGCATCGGCACAATGCTCGCATCCACCATCTGCCCGCCGCGCGCGATATAGCCCTTCGCGGTGAGATGCTGGTCGAACCGATCGAACAGCGTCTCGATCAGCCCGGCCCGCGCGAGCTTCTCGCGGAACAGCCACAGCGTCGTGCCGTCGGGAATGCAATCCTCCGACCCAAGACCGACAAATCGCGTGAACGTGGCCCGATCCCAAACTTGATACTCGATCTGCACGTCCGACAGATTGTACAGCGATTGCAGCACCAGCATCCGGAACATCATGATCGCATCAAAAGGCTTGCGCCCGGCCTTGCTCTTCTTCGCCTCATCTGGCGTCAGCACTACCGCCTCGATCTCGGCGCGAAAGCTCTCCCACGGAACCAGCGCCGTGATCGCCTCCAGCGGATCACCCTTCTCCGATAATGCTGCAAGCCGCCTGTCCGCGTCGAAAAATCCCAGCTGCCCCATCGCTCGCTCCGCCGAATCACGTCCTCACGAACGAGATTCACACAGCACGAAACGACAGCCAATTATTCGAGGCGCCCGATAGGTATTTCTGCCAAGATCGACGCCGATTGTCGCGATGATGTCCTTGTTGATAGCGATCATGGTCGTGTCCTCCGAATGACGGTGAGAGCCGGAGGTACATCTGTCGGCATTCGCGGCACGGAAAGCTAGTTGCGTGGCCGACCCCGAGCGGTCGAGCCCGCAGCCGCGCAGCGGCGACCCGAAGGCGAGGGCTTGACGGCGAAGGGGCGCGCCGCGCAACAATCATGCAGCTGCCGGAGGTGCCTCCGTGCGAGGTACAGCATGTATTGCCGATCCGCCCTCCTTCAACCAAAGCGCCGAAGGAGCGCGGCCGGTCCATGCCATTAGATCCGGACAAGCCCGATTCGAGCATCCGGCTTGTATGGGGCTTTCTTTGTCAAGGAGGCATCACGCCATTTCTGTCGTCCTTTGTCATTCCATTCTTTTGTTCGACCTGCGCCGCAAGCATTCTTTCGTCCCGACCGCATATTTGCATCGCCGTCGCGCGCAGCGGCGGTCAAGGACGGCGCTTCTTCAGCGCCGCCGAAGGCTTGTCCTTGACGGACGCGAGCGCGGCGGCAGGCTGCGGCGATCGGGTAGTTTCCGCGCGATAATCCGAGGGGAGCCTGCCATTGGCCGCGATCAATCGCGCGAACCACGCTTGTATTCGGTTGAACCCGTATGGGGTGCAGACCATGAAGCAGTCATACGCTTCTGCGGGCAAGGCTCCGAGGCGGCGGGTCCATTCTCCCAGCGGCATTGCAGCCATAGCCGTATGCGGATTGCCGCCACCTCGGATCGTCATCGGCTACCGCGCATCAAGTGCAGTCAGGTGCCGAACTCTGTTTGTCCTTTCTCGTTCTACAGTATTGCTCACGCCGCCGTCCGCAACTCGACACCGTCCGGCACCTCACCGGTCGTGACCAGGCGCCACAGCGCTATCAGCAGCTTGCGCGCCAGTGCCACGATCATTGTCGTCTTGCGCGCGCCGCTCGGCCCCTCGGTCCGCGTGCGATACCACCGCGCCAGCGCACTGTCTTTCTGGAACATCAGGAAGCGCCATGCCAACTGGATCAGCCCACGTCGTACCCGCGCATTGCCGGCCTTGGCCAGGCCCTTCTCTCGGCTTTTCAAACCGCTCTCGTCGGGCGATCCCGTGAGCCCGGCGTAGCGCGCCAGCGCTCTTCGATCTCGAAGCTTCCGCGACAGGATCTCCCGCACCAGCATGTCCGCCGTCTCGATACCGATACCGATCACCCTGGCGAGCAGCCGCACCATCGCATGCGGCCCTGTATCCGGTGCCCGCTCGAGCCGCTCGGCACGTGTCTTCTCGATCGAGCTGATCTGCTCACGGACCAATGCCAGCCGTGCCATGTCGCGCCGGAACTCCTCGATGATGTTTGCCGGCAGGCCCGTGCCCTCCGCTGTCCGCAGGCCTGCCAGACGCTCTGGCGCCTTGCGCAGGTGTGGCTTGAATCCCCGGATCCCGAGACGAGCAAGCGCGTCCGAAACTTTTCCGCCTCGGCTGCGAAACGGGTGGGGGCCGTGCCTCTGCTGCGACCGCTGGGTCAATCGCCGCGTTGGGGGGGTGGCACGGCCACGCCGCAGCGCCGCCGAGCAGGGTGATGAACTCGCGGCGTT
>DATKIP010000060.1 GCA_035544015.1 Candidatus Saccharimonadia bacterium | reverse complement strand
CTAATATCTACGTACCTATGTATATGTGCCCGCCTTATTCTACGCCAAGCAAAAAGTTAGTGTCTGCGGATGTATGTAGCTTTGAACCGGTTCAACCGGTTCAGGACGATGTAAAAATTAATGGGTCTTCGCGGAATCGAGTGGGTAAATTTGAGGGCTTGAAAGGTCGTAAAGCGAGGTATTTCAGGGATCTTTTGCATTTTTGCCGGGTTCAAAATCTGGCACAAATGCTAGATGGCAAGGATATCGAAACGTCTTCGGCGGCTTTGGGATACGTATTCATTTGAGGGCTTTCGCGCGGAGCCGGTAGTGCGCGGAGTTTTCGGCGATCCGAAGGTTCGCATCGTCACTTTGAAACGGCGGTCAAAAAAACGTCGTGTGGATGCTGTGGCCGCGTCCAGATCGGGTGGTACGACCGCAAAATCCGGCAGGTGCGTGACCTGTCCTGCGGGGACATGCGAATATTGCTTGAACTGGAGGTGCGGCGCATTGATTGCCGTAGCTGCGGCAAGGTGAAACAGGAACGGCTCGACTTTCTGGCAAACAACCCGTTCTACACCAAGCGCTTTGCGTATTTTGTCGGCCGCCGTTGCCGACAGGCGTCGATCTCGGATGTTGCGAAGGAATTGGCGCTTGATTGGCACACCGTCAAGGCGCTGGAGATGCAATACATGAAGGCGCAGCTCGCACGCGCAGGCACGCCGGGTCCCCTGGCCATCGGGATCGACGAGATTGCGATCCGCAAGGGTCATACCTATCGGATCGTGGTCAGCGATCTTCTGCGGCGTCGACCGATCTGGTTTGGCGGCGAGGACCGATCGGAAGCCAGCATGGCGCAGTTCTACGCCTGGCTTGGCAAGAAGAAGAGCGCGTGTATTCGCCTTGCTGTGATGGACATGTGGAAGCCGTTTCGGGTGGCGACGGGTGCGCATGCGCCGAAAGCCGCGATTTTATTCGACAAGTTCCACGTCATGCGTCATCTCGGCGAGGCGCTCGATACCGTCCGCAAGAGCGAATATGCGCGGCTTGCGGGCCGCGACCGACGCTATATCAAAGGCCAGAAATACACTTTGCTCTCGCGGCGGGAGAACCTCACGCTCGACGGCAAGAAAGCATTGAAGACTTTGCTCGCCGCCAACAAGCGGCTCAACACCGCCTATCTGCTCAAGGAGAGCTTCGGCCAGCTTTGGGACTACGAGCGCGAAGCTTGGGCACGGCGCTTCTTCGAGAACTGGCGATCAGGCCTGAAGTGGCAGCGGCTCAAGCCTTATGAGAAGTTTGCAGCCATGATCGAACGCCATTGGGACGGCATCGCCGCCTATTGCCGGCCTGAGAACAAGGTATCACTCGGCTTTGTCGAGGGCCTCAACAACAAGATTCGCGTCATCCAGCGGCGTGCTTACGGCCTCAAAAACGAGGAATACTTCCGCCTCAAAGTCCTCACCTGCATGTTGCCGGAACTATAACGGCCCCTGGCGGATCGGGTCCCCCGACACGCTCGATCATGCCGTCGTGCTCGCAGCCGTCAAGGACGCCTCGCGCCGCTGAAGCGGTGGCCCGAAGGCGGGCCATCCTTGACCGCCGCTGCGCGCGTCGGCATATCGCGCGTGCAGGTCGGGACGGAAGGATGGTGCCGATCGAACAGAAGGATTGGACCGAAGAAGACAGAGCCTCTCGAAACTAGGCCAAAATCACCCACTCGATTCCACGAAGAGGCATAAAGCTATTTCCTTGGATTCTTCTGGTTTGGGACTGACAAACAGTAACTCGCAACCGGCCCGACAGACGGTTACGAGGCACTTTCAAGAGAATTGCTAAGAGGCTTGCACCAAATCCGTGATTTTGGGTGCGGCGAAAAGTCTTGCGCAATGTCGGCTTGTGGATTTTCGCCGTCGCGTTGCGGCCGACACGTGATCCGCATCGAATGCATCAGCGCTCGCGACCCCCTGGACCAGATCGATATCCGCTTCCAGAACCGAAGCCCTGGATTCTTGCTTTGACGCGCTTTCTTC
>DATKIP010000059.1 GCA_035544015.1 Candidatus Saccharimonadia bacterium | reverse complement strand
GAAGCGGAGACACTCGACGATCGGATATCTGAGCCCGATGGAGCTCGAACAGAAGGTCGGATTAGTTTAAGCGGGTGTCAACGAAACCGGGTGCAGGCCATACCGCCTTGTAACTGCCTCCGGCAAGTTCTTCCAACAGGGCCTCGACGATGCAGCCAAGCTCCGCCTAATGGATCACCAAGACCTCGTTCGCGAAATCGAAAAACGCCTTGTTGCCAAATTCTCCGGCTGGCCTGCACCCGGTTTCGTTGACACCCGCTTAAACTAATCCGACCTTCTGTTCGAGCTCCATCGGGCTCAGATATCCGATCGTCGAGTGTCTCCGCTTCGGATTGTAGAAGCGCTCAATGTAATCGAACACGTCGGCCTTGGCCTCGTCCCGCGTCCGGTACATCTTGCGCGCTGTTCGCTCAGTCTTTAGCGACGAGAAGAAGCTCTCCATCGCCGCATTGTCCCAGACATTACCCGATCGGCTCATCGAGCAGATGACACCGTGATCGGCCATGAGCCGCTGGAACTGTTCGCTGGTGTATTGGCTGCCGCGATCGGAGTGATGCAGCAGCGCATCGGGCTTGCCTCGTCGCCAGATGGCCATCACCAGGGCATCGGTGACGAGTTGCGCCGTCATCGCTGCACTCATCGACCAGCCGACCACACGTCGGGAGAACAGATCGACGACGGCAGCCACATAGAGCCAGCCCTCCGCAGTCCAGACATAGGTGAAGTCGGCGATCCATTTGCGGTTGGGAGCGGGTGCTTCGAAGGTGCGATCGAGCACGTTGGGAGCGACGGTGGCGACCTGCCGCTCACCCAAATCGGGCGGCAGGCGACGCCGTCGCGGACGCGCTTTGAGGGCCTGTCGTCGCATCAACCGCTCGATCCGATGCAGACCACACGTCATCCCTTCCGCCAGCATGTCGTGCCACACCCGCCTGGCGCCGTAGGTCCGGTCGCTCGCAAGGAAGCTGGCGCGAACCTTCGCGCTCAGCTCTTCATCGCTCCGGCTGCGCTGACTGCGCGGTCGTGTCAGCCAGGCATAGAAGCCACCCCGCGAGACACCGAGCGCCTCGCACAACCAATCCGCCGGCCAGATCCCCCGGTGCTTCGCAATGAAACCGAACTTCACGTCGATTCCTTCGCGAAGTAGGCCGCGGCTTTTTTTAGGATGTCTCGTTCGGCCTTCAGCTTGGCGACTTCTCGCTTGAGACGCGCAATCTCGAGCTGCTCGGGCTTCATCTGACCTTGCCCAGGAAACGCCTGCTGCGGATCGTCAGCAAATGCCTTAACCCAGCTGCGCAATTGCGATTGATGCACGCCCAGGTCTTCCGACGCCTGCGTGTAAGACACGCCGCGTTGCTTGATCAGGCGCACGGCCTCAAGCTTGAACTCCCGCGTAAACTTCCGTCTCTCCATGACCCACCTC
>DATKIP010000058.1 GCA_035544015.1 Candidatus Saccharimonadia bacterium | reverse complement strand
GGGCATCCTGGAGGACGCTGCGGCGCGCAGCCAGGCCTTCTTTGCGCGGTGGCAGGCGGAGCGGTATCCTGGGGAGCGTATTCGTGAGTGTAAACATTGTGGGACACCGGACCCAGACTAAGACACGCGCGGTCCCCCGCTAGGCTGTAGAACATCTTTATCCTGTATCAGCAAGGGGGTCGGCGATTTCTGTTCCCGGCTTTTGAGCCTGAGAACGGGGAAACTCTCGTCTGCGTTTCGCTTGAAGGGTGTCGCCGACATTTTCGGACACCCAGCTGGTGACATCTTGGACTCGAACCGTGGCCAGCGCCTCGGCCACGAGGTCTTGGGTGAGCTCACCGCACATACAGGGAATCAGAAGGATGGACTTGTTCAGTTCACGACGACCGTTGGACTCTAGACGCTGTTTGGCCTTGCCAATGAGCGATTCGATCACATCACTTGAGCCCAACAGGGGGCTGTCACTCAACTTCACGACGGGCACAGAGCGCTGCAAATACTGGCTGACCTCTTTCCGAATGGGCGACCGGGCCGGTAAGTCGCCGAGCCGCTCCTGACACGCGTGAATCGACGCCGCACTCAACCCTTGCGTTTTCACGATCCGCATCACCTCGTTCACGCAAGTCGTATTGCGCACGAAGGTGGTGAGAAACATCTTCAACGGCTTAAGACCTCGCAGCGCCTGAGCCAGGGCAGCAGCCTCTGGAGAATCCTCGCGTTCTTTCCCCTCTAAATACGTGATCGTTCGAAGCCCCCACTGCGCCTGCCGACTCACACTGAGAAATCGACCTTTGGCTCGGGCTTTAGGAGGCAGCAAAAAGGCGAACTGCGTTTGCTGAAGCCGGTGGCGAAGGCGGGTGCACAGACTCTGAAACTGCTCGAAGAGGGTCAACTTGGCATAGTAATGTTTCAAGGCGTTGGCGACAAAATGGCTCACATCGCTGATCCAAGACGCCCGATTGGGAGCCTCAAGTAAGGTCTCGACGATGCCTTTCTTGATATCGGAGCCGCAGTCACTGACCACGTGCGAGGGCCACCCACAGTGCTCGAAAAGCGACAGGAGCACCGTGTTGACCCGGTCACCGTTCCAGGTCTCGCCCAGGCTCAGGCCAATCACTTCGACCTGCTTCAGCGTCAGCGCTTTGCCCAGGCTGAAGGCCGATACCGGGACCCGCAGCACAATGAGGGCCTTCTTGCTGCCAATTTGAATCGTAAAATCAGCGATGCACACCCACTGCTCATCGAGGGGACGCTGCGCCTGTTGTAAGCGATGTAAGCCGACCCGTAAGGCCCACCCAATGCTCGTCGTGAAGTGAGGCACCCAGAAGAGCAGGCCAGCGCCCACCAACTGAAAGGAACGGAGCACTTTGCTAGACGCTCGGAACGAAAGGGTACAGTTCAACACGAGATGGAGAACGAAATAGCTGAAAAAAAAGGGGGGGTGTCAATGGGGGTCGGCCGAGAAGCTTGCGCCAGAGCGCTTTTGAGCTGATGGGTCTCAATCTCAAGCTGGCGGGTCCGATGTTCGGCGGCCAGAGCACGCTCGCGCCAAGCCTCCCGACTGCTATCGACTTCTTTGTGTCGCTCCCGTAAGCGACGGCGGTCTTCGCCACGACGAACCGCCCGCCTTTTCCAGACTTCACGAGACTTCTGGACTCGACGGAAATCCTTGCGTTCCTGAGCCGTCATCATCCACGTCCAATCGATATGCAACCAGCTATCCATCGGGTGAGCAGAACTCTTGGGGGACGGATTAGGAGCTTGAGTGAAGGGAACTGACACGGGCAGAAATCCCCCTGGGTAGCAATCGCGCCGAAGAAGTATTGTACAACCTTTTAGACTTTTCTACAGCCTAGTATGGGACGGCGCTGTTAAGCCATTTTGGATACTGGGTGCTGCCGGAGCGCCAGCGGGCACAAGGTCCAGCGCCGAAGCCCCGGTGGATGCCACTGCCCACACTACTCTATGCGCAGGTGGTGAAGTCGTACCGGCGTGCCTATGGATACATCTTGCCGTTGCCCCAGCCGTATGGGACCGTGACCACGCCGGGTTCCAGATGTTGCACATCAGTCTGGCCGCAGTAGCCCAACACTTGATCAAGCTCACTGCG
>DATKIP010000057.1 GCA_035544015.1 Candidatus Saccharimonadia bacterium | reverse complement strand
CACCCCGTGAACTGGCCGTGCGCTTTACCGATGCCGAGCGCTACTTCGTGTCGGAAGCCTCGGTGTATCGCCTGCTCAAGGCCCACGACCTGATCACCAGTCCGGCCTTCATCGTGATGAAGGCTGCCGACGAGTTCAAGGACAAGACGACGGCGCCGGACCAGCTTTGGCAGACCGACTTCACTTACCTGAAGGTGACTGGTTGGGGTTGGTTCTACTTGTCGACCGTGCTCGACGACTTCTCCCGCTACATCGTTGCCTGGAAGCTCTGCACCACGATGAAAGCCGAGGATGTCACCGACACCTTGGAGTTGGCTCTGCAGGCATCGGGGCTGGACCAAGTCAACGTGGCACATCGGCCTCGTCTGTTATCCGACAACGGGCCGAGCTACGTCTCGGTGGAGTTGGCGGCATGGCTCGACAAACAAGACATGCCGCATATCCGCGGCGCGCCCTATCATCCGATGACACAGGGGAAGATCGAGCGCTGGCATCTGACGCTCAAGAACCGCATCCTACTGGAGAACTACTATCTGCCCGGCCAGCTCGAGGCTCGGATCGAAGCCTTCGTCGCCCACTACAATCACCTGCGCTACCACGAGAGCATCGACAATCTGACGCCGGCCGACGTCTACTTCGGACGCGGTCAAACCATTCTGCTGGAAAGAGAAAGGATCAAACGCAAAACCATCCAACACCGACGCTTGCATCACAAAACTCACGCAGCCTAAAATCAAACCGGATGCGCCAGAATCTCCCTTAGATTAGGATGCCTCCTGTCTCAAAATCTCTGACGACGGACAGGTACGTCTTCGCAGCACGGCCGTCGGCGTGAATTTCGCTGACACGTACCATCGAGCAGGTATCCCGCACCCGATGATCGTGGGCGATCCGCCGGTTGTCGTCGGTTTCGAAGGAGTTGGCGAGATCGAGGAGTTGGGTCTTGGCGTCACCGGGTTCTCTGTCGGCGAACGAGTTTGCACCTGCCTTCCCCCACTCGGCGCCTATAGTCAGGAGCGCCTTTACCCGGCTGACAAGTTGATCAAGGTTCCAAAGGACTTGCCATTGGATGACGTTCAACTGGCAGGACTAATCCTGAAGGGGATGACCGCGCAATATCTCCTGCATCGAACGCACAAGGTGCAACCGGGAGATTATGTTCTGATCCACGCGGCTGCTGGCGGCATGGGCCATATCCTTTGTCCTTGGGCGCGGCATCTCGGAGCCACTGTGATCGGTGCCGTTAGTACCGACGCGAAGGCCGAGATCGCTCGAAATCTCGGTTGTCATTACGTTATCAATTACTCGACCGAAGACTTCGTAGCTGTCACCCGTAAGATTACGGACGGAAAGGGCGTAGACGTTGTCTATGAGTCGATCGGTAAGGACACGCTGCAAAGGTCACTCGACTGCCTGCGGCTGGTCGGTATATGCGCAGCTTACGGCCAGGCGTCAGGCGTTCCCGATCCGATCAACCTCATCGAAGATCTGGGCGTTCGCGGGTCACTTTTTATCACCCGACCCGTGCTTTCGCATTACATGTCGAACCGAAGCGAAATCGACGACGGAGCAAAATCGCTGTTCGATGCCGTCGCACAGGGGGTGGTAGCGAGCAACGTTGTCAAAACCTTTCCGCTTCGGGAGGCTGCAGCCGCGCACAAATTCATCGGCGGACGCAAGACAACGGGCTCGATCGTCATGCTTCCGTTCGAGTAAGCGGCCCCAAAAAGGCTGGCGAAACGCCTTCAGCCGCTTTGGTGATGACGTCACGACCGCCACCCGAGGCACTCAATCCACAGAAAGGGAATATCATGTCGATCATACGCCACGAAATTAGAAAGATATCAGACGAGAATCGCGGTCATCCGATCATCAGCCAGGCAGTCGTTCACGGCGACGTCGCCTATTTCGCCGGCATCACCCCCAACCCGATTGTCGGCGATATCAAAACGCAGACTGCTCAAGTGCTGCGACGCGTCGATGAGCTTCTCAACCTCGCGGGAACCGACAAATCACAGCTACTAAGCGCCCAGGTCTGGATCGCTGACATGCGTCTGTTCGAAGATCACAATTCTGTTTGGAACGAGTGGGTCGATCCGGCAAACCCTCCGGCGCGGGCTTGCCTCACGACCGACTTTTGGCGACCTGGGATGCTGGTTGAAGTCATGGTGGTTGCGGCCGTGCCATGAGCCTCTAGGTGGGTTACCTGCGAACCAGGG
>DATKIP010000056.1 GCA_035544015.1 Candidatus Saccharimonadia bacterium | reverse complement strand
GACCCGGAAGGATTAATCACAATCGCCCCGGTGGAACCGCCGGAGGCAATGCGGGACGATCCCGATCTTCTATTTCGCGACCAGACCGACTGGACTGTGGTGAACACCGGTGCCAGAGCCGCATACCGGTACAACAACCGGGAAGTCCTGCGTGCCTGGGCCGACAACGTTGCCCCGGTAAGACAGTTCCTCCTGGACAACTACGTCAAATTCACGCGAATTTCCGGCACACACAATGAAGGAGGCCTGTCCCGCGCGAGAAGGGCGACCGCGATGTTCAAACTGGGGGCTGTCACCGACGTGAGAGCGGGAACAGTAACCCAGGAAGATGCGGGACGGGACGCCGACGGAAAGGTCCTCGGGCACGCAAGTCGCCTCTCACCGATTGTAATGGACAACCAGACAGCCCGTGGCGGGCGAGGCGTACTGGGGCGGGGCGCGGCGCTCGCCAGACCATTGGAGTTGAGCGCCAAGGAGAAGGGCGTCCAGTTCATACTCAACCGCCACATGGACGAGATCATCCGTGAGAGCCAGCTCTCGGGCAGGGTCCTCGGTATCCGGGCGAGCTACACGCCGAGGCGCGACCCGAAAACTGGTGAGCAATTCGTCAGCTATGGCGAATTCACCGGCGGCGAATGGGCCAAGGGCCTGATCAAGGACGAACGGCTGACCGTCACGATCAGGGCGCGCAAGGCGGTCATCATCGGCACCGGCGGACACAATGGCAACCCGCAGTTCCGCGCCATGTTCCACCCGGGGGGCCTGGAGCCGTCTCTGACAGCGAAGGCTTGGGCTTGGCTGGGCGGGCCGGGCCGCGCCGCCGACGCCAGCGGCATCATTGCCGGGATGAATGTCGGGGCGGGCCTCGACGGGATGGAGCAGGGCTACCACAACCAGTCCTCCCGTCGCATAATAACGGTGCTTGGCGCCATGGATGCAGCCAATCTCGAGCTTCCAGGGGCCGCTCACTTCCCCTACCGTCGCGCGGGTGGAGTCAACGTCGGCGCCGCCGGCTTCCAGCACCTGATCGCCGTCAACCAGGT
>DATKIP010000055.1 GCA_035544015.1 Candidatus Saccharimonadia bacterium | reverse complement strand
GACTCGTAGGCAGTCGGCTTTGAGGAGGGCCGACCGATGCGGCGCTATGGATTGCACGACGACGAATGGGATCGGATCAAGGATTTGCTGCCGGGACGTGAGGGTGACGTGGGCGTGACCGCCAAGGACAACCGGTTGTTTGTTGAGGCGGTTTTGTACCGATACCGGACCGGCATGCCGTGGCGGGACTTGCCCGAGCGCTTCGGAGACTGGAAGGCGGTTCATACGCGCTTTACCCGCTGGGCCAAGGCTGGTGTCTGGGAGCGGGTCTTCAAGCATCTGGCCGCAGATGCCGACAACGAATATGCGATGATCGATTCGACCATCGTGCGCGCCCATCAGCACTCAGCCGGCGCCCAAAAAAAGTCGGCGAAGACGAAGCCATCGGTCGCAGCAAAGGCGGATTGAGTACCAAGATCAATGCGACGGTTGATGCTTTGGGTAATCCGACCGGCTTCATGCTGTCCCCCGGACAAGCCTGCGATCTCGATGGTGCGGACATCTTGCTCCCGCAGATCGAGGCCGACATCGTGATCGCCGACAAAGGCTTCGATGCCGACGAGCGTGTCATCGCGCCGCTCGAAAAAGCCGGCAAGACCGCCGTCATCCCGCCCAAGGCCAATCGCAAGCAGCCGCGAGCCTACGACAAGGAACTCTACAAAGCGCGCCACCTCATCGAGAATTTCTTTGCCAAACTCAAGCAATTCCGCGCCATCGCCACCCGCTATGACAAGCGCGCTATCAACTTCCTGGCAGGAATCTACCTCGCATCAATCATCATTTGGCTTAATTGAGGACAGGCCCTAGGGCCTGTCCTCAATTATCAATTCTATCAATTATGGGGTTCGCGTGGATTCCCAAATCAGTTTTTCTGTGACTCGTAGGCAGTCGGCTTTGAGGAGGGCCGACCGATGCGGCGCTATGGATTGCACGACGACGAATGGGATCGGATCAAGGATTTGCTGCCGGGACGTGAGGGTGACGTGGGCGTGACCGCCAAGGACAACCGGTTGTTT
>DATKIP010000054.1 GCA_035544015.1 Candidatus Saccharimonadia bacterium | reverse complement strand
CGCCTGGACCGAGGCGTCGTGGAACTGGACCATGGGCGTCAACCTGATGGCGACCATTTGGGGGATCGAGATTTTCGGGCCGTTGATCGAGCAGCATGGCGAGGGTGGACACATCGTCTCCACAGCCTCGATCGCTGGCCTCATTTCAGGGGAGAGCAATGCATACAACGTCTCCAAGTATGGCGTTGTCGCGCTGTCCGAGGGCCTGCGGCGTGAACTCGGGCCCCGAGGCATTGGCGTATCGGTGCTGTGTCCAGGGATCATCCGCACTCAAATCATGAACTCAAGACGCAATCTCCCCAAGCGCTTCGAGGGGGCGCTCCCTGCCTGGCCGACTTCGGGCCCACGTGCCGAGCGGATCAATATGCTCCGGGAACGCATCTCTCAGGGCATAGAACCCAACTATGTCGGTGAACTCGTCCGCGAAGGCGTCGAAAAGGACTTGCCATATATCTTCACCGACCTCGAATTTGAGCCGATGATCGAAGCGCGCTTCGCCGCAATCAAGCAAGGCTTTGACCACATCCGCGGGCGCAACCCGAAACGTTGAGCGCGCAGCCCTTCCACCGGCCTTAGCGGCTAAAACGAATATTCGGAGGGCTGAAACCGGCTTCAAAACCGTTGCGCAGTGGACCGCCAATGTCTCAGCTGGGTCATTCGCGTCGGTTTGACCGGATCACGGCGACTTCCGGTCTACCCCGGTGAACGGACACTCTCAGGATAGGCGGACATGTCTCAGAATGGGATGGACCGGCCGTGCTCCCGCCCCGAACCGCTCAGAGAATGAGTTGGGGCTTTGAAGCACGAGGAGCACATCGCCATGCCCCATAAAACAGCCGCTACAGTCGCACACACGATTGGCATCGATGCTGGCAAGAATACCCTGCATTTGATTGGCCTCGACGATAAGGGGGCGATCGTTTTGCGGGAAAAGGTCGCTCGCGACCGGATCACAGTCCGGCTCGCCAATGTGCCGCAGTGCCTGATCGGGATCGAAGCTGGCATGGCGACGCACTATGTGGCTCGCGAGCTAAGTGCGCTCGGTCATGACGTAAAGCAGGTACCGCCCGCTTATGCCAAGCCGTTCCGGCAAGGCCACAAGAACGACTTCAGAGATGCCTACGCGATCGCGGAAGCTGTTCAGCGGCCGTCCACACGGTGCGTTCCGGTGAAGACCGACGATCAACTTGATCTGCAGGCACTGCACCGGGTGCGATCTCGCCTGGTCGGCCAACGAACAGCCGTGATCAATCAGATCCGCAGTTTCCTTTTGGAGCACGGCATTGCGATACGTCAGGGGCTCCGCTTCCTCCGCCAACAGCTTCCGGACATCCTGGCCAAGCGCAGCGACGTATTGTCCCCCCGTATGATCAGGATCATCGAGGACCTCAGTGGCGATTGGCGGCGTCTGGATGAGCGTATCGAACACATTACCGCAGAGATCGAGGTTCTGGCGCAGGGCAGCGAGAGTTGTCGCCAATTGATGACCGTTCCGGGTGTCGGCCCGATCATTGCAAGTGCAATGGTGGCTGCGATCGGCAACGGCACTGCCTTTGCAAAAGGGCGCGACTTTGCGGCGTGGCTCGGCCTGATACCGAAGCAGATGTCCACGGGTGATCGTACCATCCTTGGCCGCATCACTAAACGTGGCAATCGCTATCTGCGGACGCTCTTCATGCAAGGTGCCCGCGTTATTTTGCTCAGGCCGGCAAACTGGATGAAGCACAGTTTTGGCCCGTGGCT
>DATKIP010000053.1 GCA_035544015.1 Candidatus Saccharimonadia bacterium | reverse complement strand
TGAGTGAAGCGTGTGTTGGAGGTCGCCATGCGATCTACTCCTTGATGTGGCTCAACCGCCCATCGCTATCGCCGCATCGAAAGGTCTGCCTGTTTTCAGCACACCGAAGCACAGCACCAAAAGCTTGCGCATTGCAGCCACAACAATCTGTTTGGGTTTGAGGCGGCCCCGGGATTTCAACCGAGCCACCAGCGCCACGATCGCAGAATTATACCGCATGGCGGATAAGGCCGGCATGTATAGTGCAGCGCGAAGAACGGCGTTGCCAATCTTGGAGATGCGTGTCGCTCGATCGATGGACGTTCCCGACTGATGCTGCCGCGGGTTCAATCCCGCATAAGCGACCACCTCGGCGCTCGAGCGCAGTACATCTGGACCAGGCAATTCGGCCAACACTACGCCAGCCAAAGTCTCACCAACGCCGCTAATGCTCAGCAGAAGATCGCGTTTCGATTGCAGGTCGCGATCATTGTCGATCGTCAGTGCGATGGCTTTGTCGACCGCTCCGAGCTGGCTCGTGAAGTGCGAGATCGTCGCATCGGCCAGGGCTTGAGCCTCCCCGTCGACAATGCCGCTGTTCTTGCGATTCTTCCATTCCGTCAGGCCCGCGACGATGCCAGATCGGATCGTCTGCAACTCACCCAACCGACGGTGGGCCTCCGAGGGTGGTACCCACGGCGAGGGCTTGAACAATTCACAATACTCACGAATGTGCGACGCATCCACCCCATCAGTCTTGTTGCGACCCAACTTGGTGCGCACGAAGTCTCGAATCTGGGCGGGATTGATGATGCTGACAACATGGTCGGCCTCGTACAACGCACACGCGATGCCGAGACTATAACGCCCGGTGGATTCCAGACAGGCGTGAACCCGTTGGATCTTTTGGGCAATCAGCCAATCCAGGAGATGGCGCCACCCATCCGGTGAATTCGTGAAGCTCTTGGTGCGCACCTTGGTGTAGCTTGAGATGCTCACGTCGAGTGTATTCTTGCAAACGTCGATACCCAATATTCCGTCGATCACAGTCCTATCCCTCCACCTCATCTCTTCAACACGAGCTCCGCTTCGAGCAACCTTGTACACAGGATCTACGCTCATGCGCGTCCCAGGATACCGTCCAGTCTGAACAGCGGAGCTTGGAAAAACGGGGCCTAATCTACCGCACAGGCTCATTCGCCAAAGGGACGCAAGAGGCTCACCGTTCTCCTCGCTGCTC
>DATKIP010000052.1 GCA_035544015.1 Candidatus Saccharimonadia bacterium | reverse complement strand
TGCGGCAAGTCGCCTGAGCATGATGCGGATCATGGCGAGGCGGATGAATGCAGCAACGGTCGTTGCGTAGCGTTCGAAGTCGCGAGCCAGGCGACGGTTACGACTGATCCACGCGAACGTTCGTTCGACGATCCACCGTTTGGGTAGCACCTCAAATCCAGCAGCGTACGATCGCTTGACGATCTGCAAATTCCAGGCACCAGTGCGCCACACCGTCATCGCCATCTTGCGTCCCGCGTATGCACCGTCAGCAAAAATGCGTTCGATGAACGGGAATAGTCGTCTCGCCCGACGCAGCAAGTGGAAGGCGCCATCGCGATCCTGAATATCGGCGGGATGAACGACAACGTTCAACAGGAGACCCAGCGTGTCGACCAGGATGTGCCGCTTGCGACCCTTGATCTTCTTGCCCGCATCGTAGCCCGAAGGATCAAGCCCAGACCCCCTTTTTGAGCGCCCTTCGCGGACTGCGAGTCGATGATCGCCACCGTCGGGCTTGCTTCACGCCCCTCCTCCTCGCGCACCGCCACGTACAGCGTGTGATGGATGCGCTCCAAGGTGCCGTCCCAGTTCCAGAGCTCGAGATAGTCGTGCACCGTGCTCTTCGGCGGCAGATCCTTAGGCAGCGCCTTCCATTGGCAGCCGGTCCACAGCACGTAAAAGATCCCGTTCAACACCTCGCGCACGTTCACAGACCGTCTGCGCCCGCCGTGCCGGCCTGGCGGGATCATGGCCGCCACGATCGCCCATTCGGCATCAGTTAGATCGCTCGGGTAACGAAGGCCACGGCGGTCCGCCGCAAGGCGGTGTTCAGGCTTCCACATCGGGCGCTCTCCAGAGAATCAAGCGCCCAGCAATGAATCACATCCGATTCATCAGACTCAAGAACTTCCCGGATCGGCTCTCAGAGGCTCATGACGTTCGATGAAGATCAGCGGGGCTCGCTCGAAATCGGCAAGTTCGCGAACTCGCGGTCCTCGACCGCGACTTCTTGACCACGCCACTAAGTGAGGGCCGGCGGGATGCGAAACGGCCGCCGGCCAC
>DATKIP010000051.1 GCA_035544015.1 Candidatus Saccharimonadia bacterium | reverse complement strand
CCCATAGACTCGAGTTTGGGTCTATTTATTCCCCGATTCCGGAAAAAATAAAAAATCCCCAGCGCGGGACTTTTTGCGTGCGTTCCGAGTCTCCTGCTCGACCGTAACAGATGGCTGTCGACCAGGGGCGAGGAATTTCTCAGAGCACCCGCGAGCCCCGCGGTCGTCGTGACAAGCAGGGGGCTGCTATGTCGATGGCGGAGGCTTCTTCGAGTTCGAATGAGCTTTTGGCAGATGACGCCGAAAAAGTAGCTGCTGGTCTTCGAATCCAGGCTCTAGACTTTAGCCATTGCACCCACTTTCAACGCATTCTCTCCGGCCTCGATCAATCGCCACTCCGGCATCGCGTCGGCCCTTTAACGAGGGATGATTGTCTCAACGAGCATGCAAACCGCGCTTTTGCGACCGCGCCACGCATTTTTGGCGTCTTCGTTGGGGAAAGCCTCCAAGGCACTCTCGAACTCTACGACGGTGAAGCACCTGGTTATGTCGACGTTACACTCGTCGTCGATCCGCGCTGGTGTAATAAGGGTTTGGGCTGGGCGCTCCTGAGCGCCGCCATGCAATGGATGCGCCAATTAGAAGGGCACACCATTCGCATGTCCTTCTCGCGAAACAATTGGCCGATGCGAGCGCTGGCTCATAGAGCCAACGCGCAATTAAGTCTCGCTTTCGATGAAATCTCTGCCTGCATCAACGTCACCGGTCTCAACGGATCGGTGAGGAAGAACGGCACTCGAATGATCGTTGGATGAAGATCACAGCGCGAGGAGGGCAGTATGGGCAAAGGCGACATGGCTCGGATGTACAAGTACATGTCTGCGGAAGACCAGCGCACATTTGATCGTTGGCTTAAAGCAAACACTATAATCAGTCTGATCTTCGCAACCGGACTTATCGCCATGGCTTTCGCCGGCTCCACATCCGTCGGACTACGTGAAGAGGCAGTAGCAGCCAATGCTTCCGGCGACTGCACCGTTAGTTCATGTTTGGAGAAGGTACAAATAAGGGAGGTGAGAAGATCGGCTAAACCATAGCGCGGCCTTTGCGTACGGCAAATGTGCCGAGCAAAACTTTTAGTGGTCTGTGTCACGACTACCATGATCAATCACCTTCGCGACACCCGAATAAACCATCGATGTTCTGGAGAACTGCATGACCACCTTCATCCACGAAGAAATGCATCGCTCCTTAGCGGCCCGTGAGCGCAGCAGAGATTACGATGCGCGTATAATTGTAGGCTTCGGGGTGGTCATGATCGCTGTTGCCACGCTCGTCGTGGCTGTGGGGTACGGCGTCGACCATACCGCTCTCCAGATGATGTCAGTCTTTCCCTGAGCGCACTGCACACATACACACCGAACGCGACCGCCCAATTGTGGTGAATTCATCCGGGACCCCAGCACAACAAAGGGAATCGATTTGCATCCCAAAGGGCTACTGGCACTCGTATTGAAGCGTTCGCAAACCGAAAGGAGCCGTTATGCGCGCCATTCACGTTATCGCGGTCGCCATTGTCCTGGTCTGTGTCGGCGCAAAGCTAACTTTCCTTGCTGCTCCGATTGCCGAGGCCGACTCACGGTCCATTGCAGGTGCGAGCGTGGATGTTTCTCGGATGCAGCAGAACATCGAGAATCTTCAGGTGCAGGAAGTCCACGACATGACATTCGTCTTCCCGTCCCCTGCGCTGATGATCTGACACCATTTCGAGCAATGGGTGACTGGTCAGTCATCACAGCCGACCAAGCTACCTGCAGCTCCTGCAGCGGCCGGCGTCAGATTAACGAGCTACAGCACGCTCGCACGCCCGCGCCTCCGAAAAGGCGGCTGATTTACTACACGGCATCAAGATCGCCGCCCGCGCACTCGCTGACACGGAAGTCTTCGAACAATCGCGTCGCGACCGAAAATGCGTTCCCGTCACAGTGGCGGTTGTGTGCGGGTCGCGAAGAGGGTCGCGCGATATGCACCCATCCGCGGCCAATATGACACCCCATCCAACGGAGAATGGAATTCGCCAGAACAGTGTCGGAAGACCGCAAGCCGGGCTGCTCCCAGGCCGTCCTGCCCGGTCCATCTGGACCATTGGTGCAGAAGCAGCAATGGAACAATGTTGGTGGTTGCTGACAGCACTTGAGCCCTGTCCCTCACTCCTTAACGACGGGACATTTTATGCAGCGCGGCCGGGATGGAGAACAGGATGGAAGCACTGCTGACCGCAATCGCTCTGTGGCTTTCGATCAATTTCCCCCTACCAGCAAACCTGAACCATCCTGCCATCAAATTCGTGTCCGCGGCAGAAATGATCGCACCGCTGAATAAAAACCAGTTGCGGACTAGCGACGTTTCAGCATCTGAAATCAGTTCGGATATAGTCTCTTTATATAGCAACGAATCAAAAACGATCTTCCTGTTGGATGGATGGACAGGCAAGACACCTGCTGAGCTATCCATTCTTGTGCATGAAATGGTCCACCATCTGCAAAATGTCGGTCAATTGAAATTTGCCTGCCCGGAGGAACGCGAAGAACTTGCGTATAAGGCACAGGATAGCTGGTTACATTTGTTCGGGCGTGATTTGGAGAGCGAATTTCAGATGGACCCTTTTACAATTCTCGTGAAGTCAAAATGCCTTTGAGAAACACAGGGCAACGTGGTCAGCTTCCTGCACAACGCCCGACCCGGGGATGTACCTGAAAGAGTTGTGAGCACGACTCCGGTCTGACGGTGTTCCAACTTTGCCGACAAAACGAGCGGACTGCACAAAATACTTTATTGCGTTCGCGGCCCGGAGACCGGACGATCACCGGCGCGCTCAGGTGGTTCGATGCCCTTATTCCCCGCTATATTCTTTGCGACACTGATTGCTGCCATTGTCTACGTCGCAGGTCGTCATCTCGTTTTCGATGATCAAGAGTAAACGGGGTCTACGTCCTGCCGACCGTTAGTTTGCGACCCTCCGCGCTCGCTCCGAAGCGATCCGCCGCACGAGCGTCGGTTGGCGTCTTTCATGAGAATTCAGGTCCTGCCCCCAAGACCTGCTGACCGTTCCAACGGATAGGCTCTGAGTATTCATCCGACGTAGGCCGCCTTGTCGAATTGGCCGGCCTGTAGCTGAATGTCGGTATGGATGACCTTACTGACACTCGCCATATCGATCGCCTTGAAATTGTTGACACCGGTCGCCGCCGTCGATGGTCGGCGGCAGAAAAGCTGCGGATAGTGGAGGAGAGCTTTTCGGGTCCCCGGCTGGCATCGGCGACGGCGCGCCGACATGGGATTTCCAACCAGCTGCTGTTCGGCTGGCGCAAGGCGTATCGCGAAGGGCAGCTTGGCGACATTCGCGGATTCGTGCCGGCGATGATCGTTGCGGAGCAGCCTGAAAAGCGCAGCGAACCTGGCTGTGGTCGAATCGAGATTGTGAGCGCGAACGGTCGGCGCGTTATTGTCGATTGCGACATAGATGTGGAGACCCTGCTTCGGATCATGCGTGGGCTTGAGACTCTGCCATGATCCCAGTTCCGAGCGGCGTCCGGGTGTGGCTGGCGACCGGTCACACCGACATGCGGAAGGGCTTTGCGAGCCTGTCGCTGCAGGTGCAGGAGGTGCTGCGACGTGATCCGCTGAGCGGGCAGCTGTTTTGCTTTCGTGGACGCCGGGGCGATCTTTTGAAGGTGATCTGGCATGACGGCCAAGGAGCCTGCCTGTTTACGAAGCGGTTGGAACGGGGCCGCTTTTTGTGGCCGAGCGCGACCGACGGCGCGGTGACGATCTCCTCGGCCCAGCTCGGTTATCTGCTGTCCGGAATCGATTGGCGCAATCCGCAGGAAACCTGGCGTCCGACTTCGGTGGGATGACGGTTTTGCTTTGACGTTTTTGACGAATATGATTCTGTTGCCGAGTGCCATCGGAATTTGAACCTCTGCCATCCAATCTTGTCGTCGCTCATGCGATGATCCTGGCGGAGCGTAACGCGCGCGTCATGGCTGAGGCCAATGCAGCGGTTGTCAAAGCCGAAGCGGCCAATGCTCAGGCGGACCTATCCAGCAGTGAAGCACTGAACGCCCATCTCAAGCTGGAGATCGAGAAGCTTCGCCGTGAGCTTTATGGCAGCCGCTCGGAGCGCAAGGCGCGGCTGCTGGAGCAGATGGAACTTCAGCTTGAAGATCTGGAGACGGCAGCGACCGAGGACGAGTTGGCGGCCGAGACAGCGGCGCTCCGGACGCAGACGGTACAGTCGTTCCAGCGCAAGCGGCCTTCACGAAAGCCGTTCCCCGATCATCTCCCGCGCGAGCGCATCGTCATCGCCGCACCAGAAAGCTGTCCCTGCTGCGGCTCGGCGAAACTGTCGAAGCTGGGCGAGGACATTACCGAAACGCTGGAGGTGATCCCGCGGCAGTGGAAGGTGATTCAGACGGTACGCGAGAAGTTCTCGTGCCGGACATGCGAGACGATCACGCAGCCGCCGGCGCCGTTCCATGTCACTCCGCGCGGCTTCGCCGGAGCAAACCTGCTGGCCATGATCCTGTTTGAGAAGTTCGGCCAGCATCAGCCGCTGAACCGCCAGAGCGAACGCTACAGGCGCGAAGGCATCGATCTGAGCGTGTCGACGCTGGCCGACCAGGTTGGCGCCTGCACAACGGCCCTGCAACCGCTTCATGCGCTGATCGAGCGCCACGTCCTGGCTGCCGAACGACTGCATGGCGACGATACGACCGTGCCGATCCTGGCCAAGGGCAAGACGGTGACGGGGCGCATCTGGACGTATGTCCGTGACGACCGGCCCTTTGGCGGTCACGCACCGCCGGCGGCGCTCTATTACGCCTCGCGCGATCGAAAGCACGAGCATCCCGTGCAGCATCTTCAAGCCTTCACCGGCATTTTGCAGGCCGACGCCTATAGCGGGTACAACGAGCTCTACGATCCCTCGCGCTCTCAGGGAGCGATTACGGCCGCACTGTGCTGGGCACACGCAAGGCGACAGTTCTTCGAGCTGGCCGATATCGCTGCCAATGCGCGGCGCGGAAAGAACGCAGCGGCGATCTCGCCGGTTGCGTTAGCAGCGGTCAAGCGCATTGACGCGCTATTCGACATCGAGCGCGACATCAACGGCCTGAGCGCCGAAGAGCGTCTGCGCGTACGCCAGGAACAAAGCGCGCCCCTTCTGGCTGCTCTGGAAGCGTGGCTGCGTGAGGAGCACTCTCGCTTGTCGCGCTCGGCCTCTGTCGCCCAGCCGATCGACTACATGCTCAAGCGTTGGGACCGGTTTGCCCGCTTCATCGAAGATGGCAGGGTCTGCCTCACGAACAATGCAGCCGAGCGTGCTCTTCGAGGATTTGCGCTGGGGAGAAAGTCGTGGCTCTTCGCCGGTTCCGAGCGCGGCGCTGACCGGGCGGCGGCCATGACCACGCTGATCATGACGGCCAAGCTCAACGACGTCGATCCGCAGGCATGGCTGACCGATGTGCTCGCTCGCATCGCAGACATGCCGCAGAACCGGATTGCTGAATTGCTGCCATGGAATTGGGACCATCCGAACCTGCAGATGGTCGCTTGAGCTAGGAATTATGCTTTACGCTATCCGCGGTCCTCGGCGAGTGCTTTCTCTGCTTCAAAGATTTCTGGACACCTTTGAGACTGCGCATCGGCTCGCCAAAGGTTTATCACCTGGCGGCCCCTGACTATATCCGCAGGCCGGACGACAACGCTCTCACCGCTGCGACTTATGTCGCGCGGAATTTCTTTAGGTACGACCGATTTGCCACTGACCGACAACGGCCGCAGGCTTGCCGAGCGGTTGAAGCCGGCGCTTGCGAAGGAGGCGCTCGCACTCGTGCTGGTGGCTGGTG
>DATKIP010000050.1 GCA_035544015.1 Candidatus Saccharimonadia bacterium | reverse complement strand
TGTTCCGGCAACGACCACCAGAAGCCATTCTCATCGGAACCCGCTGCCACGTTGTCGATGAAGACATTGTCCGGATTGGTGATCCAGTAAGCCGTCACCGTGTTGTCCGAAGGCAGCAGGGTGTCCTTGCCGGACATGCTGGCCGCCCTGTAGGTCGCGCGATTCAGCGGATTACTTCCCATGTTCTCTCCGTTTGCGCCGAGATTGGTCGGCGCGCAGGCCTTGGAGGTATGGCACTTGATCTGGATCGCCAGGTTGTGCACGAACTGGTTACCGTGCTCCGCGCCGTCTTCGAGGAAGAAGCAGTGACCGACGGTGTTGTAGGTCACGTTGTTCTCAACGCGCAGGAAATTCGTGCCGTGCACGGTCACGCAGCGGTTGTAGGTGTCGTGGATCGAGGCGTTCCTGATGTACTGCCCCTTGGCATCGCCGACCAGATGCCAGTGGATCGGATAGCGGGCAAGCGTCAGGTTCTGGCCCATTCGCTGGAACTCGACGCCCTCGACAAACATCCTGCTCGCGCCCATCGCCATCACGTGCCCGCCGTAGAAGGGCGGTTCCGCCGCGTCGGCTGATGCCTGGAGAACGACATTGCGCGTCAGCAAGCCCACTTCGCCGCGTTCATCCACGTCGAAGGTGATTTTGCCGAAATGCATGTAGTCCAGTTTCGCGTTGAGCGTGATCGCATTGCCCTTGATGGCGGAAATGGTGCGCCGCTCGGCCTGCCGGGGATCGAAGTCCGTGGACGCGAGAACAATCTCGTCGCCGACCCGCCAGCCAGACGCGTCCAGGACCTGGATCGAGGTGCTGCCTGCGTTGGCGGTGTTGGCCAGCTTGGTCCACGTGTGCTTGCGGTCCCCATGCAGGTTCAGGGTGCCGCCCATGAGCATGATCCCGCGGTCAACGCGCTCACTCGCGACAGTCGCTGCGGGAACACCGATGTCTTCGCCTTTGACGTTGTCGGTGAGCGTGATGGTCGCCTTGCGCGTGTGGGGCCTGGCTTCGGTGCCGATTTCCAGTTCACCGTGCACCATGACCCACTCGGTGGTCAGCTCGAG
>DATKIP010000049.1 GCA_035544015.1 Candidatus Saccharimonadia bacterium | reverse complement strand
GACCAGCCCGGCGGCTGGTTGGGCGAGAAAACCAGACCTGACGTGCCTTACATCACCAATCTGCGGCTGGATCCATTCGAGCGCACAGGCTGGCCCAACAACGGGACGAAGGAGGGCGCACAGCAATATTTCGATTGGTTCAAATACCAGTTCTGGCGCTTCGTCTTCGTTCAGCAAGTAGTGGGCAAGGAACTCCAGACCTTCGTCGAATTCCCGCCGATGCAGCGCGGCGCGAGCTTCAATCTCGACGCCGTCAAAGCAGAACTGGAAAAAAGGATTGCGCAGGCGGAAACAGCTGCCAAAGGCCCTGGCCACTGATGGAATGATCTTAAGGGTGGGCGGCTTGCGTACAGGTCGCCCGCCTCTGACTGCGAACTCCGCTTTCAATTGCGTTGTGGCTGGTGATTGTTGCGGCTCAGCTAATGACCGCTAATGTGCAGGTTTTCGGATGCCGGCATGCCGAGACCATCCTCACGCTCGGAGAGCCGGCGTCCGAAAAGCGCCAAGGCAGGAAATCGCGGGATGTGGGGCACCGACGGTGCAGCGGGCGCTATGGGGATTTGACGCCGGCGTGAGTGTTGGGGAAGTTGAGCCGACGCTGGCGATCGGATTGCTTTAGCTGGAATCCTGGGCGGGCGTGCTGGCGCGAACAAGCGGATCGCACGTTGCTCGACAGGATTTTCGGTGCGATCACGGGCCAGTCTTGCTGATCGGCGCAAGCCGGTGTGCTGCCGGGCGAGAGCCGGCCAGAATGGCGCGCTTCGGTGCGGTGCTGGATCAGCGATGACGGCATCATGAGGTGTCGATTCTGATCGCGGCCAGCGCGGGCGTGGGTCGGTGCTTTGGCTCGCTGCCGCGCGCGAAGGTCTCGATGATGAGCATGCGTCCGCCGCAGCAGGGGCATGGTCGCGGCAACATGCGGGGTTCGTCGGCCGCTGGGGCCTCTGAGGTATCTTGCTGTTCGCAGCGGACCGGCACGGCGAGCAGCTCGCGCGCCCGCGCGATGTTGGCGGCGCGGCTGCCACTGGCCAGCAGTCCGTAGTGCCGGATGCGGTGGAAGCCCCCGGGCAGCACGTGCATCAGGAAGCGTCGGATGAACTCGTGGGTCGACAGCGCCATGGTCTGATAGCGGCCAGGCCCCTCGATCCGGTAATCCTTCCACCGGAAGGTGACGCCGGTGCGGTCGGCTGCGATCAGGCGGCGATTGGAGATGGCGACCCGGTGGGTATAGCGCGATAGATAGGCGAGTACGGCCCTGGGGCCGCCGAACGGCCGCTTGGCATAGACCACCCAATCGATCTTGCGCAGCGGTGCCAGATACGCCTTGAAGGCTCTGATGTTATCGAGGCGGGCGTGGACGCCGAAAAACTTCAGACGTCCGGCCCGGTGGGCGGCGACGAGCTTGGCCAGGAACAATCCCCGGAACAGGCACGAGAGAACCTTCACAGGCAGGATAAAGTCTGTCCTGCACGGTACCCACCGCGTGCCATCAATGGAGATGCCGCCGCCCGGCACGATCATGTGGATATGGGGATGATGCGTCAGCGCCGAGCCCCAGGTGTGAAGCACCGAGGTGATGCCGATGCGGGCGCCGAGGTGCTCGGGATCGGCCGCGATGGTAGTCATGGTCTCGGCCGAGGTCGTGAACAGGATGTCGTAGATCACGGCCTTGTTCTGATAAGCGATGTCCGCAATGGCGGCCGGCAGCGTGAACACCACATGAAAGTACGGCACCGGCAGCAGATCGGCCTCGCGCGCGGCGAGCCATTCCTTGGCGGCCGTGCCCTGACACTTCGGACAATGGCGATTACGACAGCTGTTGTAAGCGATGACCGTGTGCGGGCAATCTTCGCAGCGCGCCACATGGCCGCCGAGCGCCGCCGTGCGGCAGCGCTCGATGGCCGACATCACCTTCATCTGGTCGAGGCTGACGTGACCGACATTGGCACGACGCCACGCCGCTCCGTGGTCGCGGAAGATATCCGCGACCTCCAGCACCGGGCGAGACATGACCGCGGGCCGTTACGTCGGCGGCTGGTCTTTCCTGTTCTTCTTGGGCTTCTTGCAAGGCTGCGACAGCAGGTCGAGCGGGCTCTTGATGCCAGCGATCATGCCGGTGGCGACGCGGGCGTAGCGCGCCGTCGTGTCCAATTTGTCGTGCCCCAGCAGCGCCTGGATAACGCGAATATCGGTGCCACGTTCAAGTAGGTGGGTGGCAAAGGAGTGTCGAAGCGCATGGAGCGTTACGCCCTTGCGGATTCCGGCAGCATCGGCCGCCTCATGGAACAGTCGGTTGAGTTGGCGGGTTGTCATCGGCTTACCGGGCCTTTGGCCTGGAAACAGCCAGCGCTCCTCCACGGGAGTTGTGGAATCGAAACCTCGCCGGCGCGTCTTCCACCATTGCCGCAGCAGCTCGAGCGTGTCGGGCGACAGCATGACATTGCGGTCCTTGCGGCTCTTGGACTGCTCGACCCGAATGATCTTCTGTGCGCTGTCGATGTGCTTGACCTTTAGCCTGACCACCTCGCCGGCGCGCAGGCCGCAGCCATAGCCGAGACCAAGCAGCACGCGCACCTTGAGGCTGCTCGCGACCGCCAGCAGGCGCCGGGTCTCGTCCGGGCTCATCACCAGCGGAATCTTCTGCGGCTCACGGAGGTGATAAATCTCGGCCGCAAGATCCAGTCGCCGCAACGTCACGCGAAACAAGAACCGCAGCCCGGTCATGATGCGGTTGCGATTGCAGATGCTTGCGCCCGTCTCGGAAAGATGCAGTTGAAACCGGCGGATATCCTCCGCCGTGGCCGTGTCCGGGGACCGCTTGAGAAATGCAGCGAACCGCTTGCAGCTGTGAATATGGCCCCTCTGCGTCCCCGCACAGAGCTTGCGTGCATTCATGTCCTCGATCATGCGCTGGCGCAACGGGCTGACCGTAACCGTACTCATGGGCAACTCCTGTCTTGGATGAGGTTGACGATACCTCGATCCTCAAGACAGGCCGACATGCCCGCTATCGACGATCTCTCATTTGGTTACCGCGCCCTCGGGTAGGCCCCCGCTTCAGCGGGCTATCGCGCAGCGATTTAGTGCGTTGGCACGAAACGGACATGCCGCCGTGGTCGCCCTATGTCCGTTGTTGGGGTAACAACGGAAGTCGAATTTCAGGGCCGTCACTTCCGTTTTTGACCCAACTGAGACATCGGCTGAGCGCTGCGGCACTGGTTTTGGTGCCGGTTTTAGCCCTATTAAGGTAGTCGTTTGAGCGGGTAAGATGCCGTCTCCTGAGCATGGGAGCGGACATGCAACGGCGCGAGTTTATCACGCTTGCTGGTGGTGCTGCAGCAACGTGGCCGCTTGCGGCGCGGGCGCAGCACACAGACCGGGTCCGGAGGGTCGGCATGCTGCTTGGCCTCGCCGAAAAAGACCCCGAAGCGATAAACCGCGTCAAGGCATTCCGGTTGGGTATGCGCGATTTGGGATGGACCGAAGGGCGCAACGTTCAGATCGAGTATCGGTTTGCCGGGACCAATCGGGAGTCGATTGATAAGAATGTGGCAGAGCTGGTCCGGCTGGCACCAGACGTCATTCTGGCAAATTCCACTGCGGTCATGCTTGCGCTGCAACCAGCAACGAGCAACATTCCAATCGTATTCGCGATGGTGAATGATCCAGTCAATCAAGGATTCATTTCGAATCTTGCGCACCCGGGGGGCAATATCACCGGGTTCTTATTCATCGAGTCCAGCATGATCGGTAAGTGGATCAGCCTGCTCGGCGACGTTAAGCCAAAT
>DATKIP010000048.1 GCA_035544015.1 Candidatus Saccharimonadia bacterium | reverse complement strand
TAGACAGTCTGGAACTTCAAGGCGTGGAACAGAAAAACCGGCTTATCCACGTCGAACGGTCACTCGGCGAGGTTGCGCGAAATGTGACCGAATTAGGAAGCAAGCTAGACACAGTCGTTACAGCCGTGACAACGGTTACGGCACAGCCAAAGTTAGACGTTTACAAGGTCGTGCCGCTCATTGTTGCAATTACTATTCTAATCGGTGCGGCCTCTACTGCGATCACTTATATTTCGAGCAATATCAACGCCGCTGAAATGGCGCGACAAGCCGAACGGTTGGTGTTCATTAGGGAACGCCTCGACAATGGTTGGTTCAAACCGACCATAATGCAGATACGCGCGCCAGGCGGCGCGGTAACACCCTCACCCTAGGGACCCTGTGATCATGACGACTGGACGACTTTCGCAGGCTGGAGCGGCCTTCTCGGCGGCGCATGAGGCGTTGTATCTGTTCGCCTATGCTGACCCTGGAACCGGTCGAGAACCGTGGACAATAGGTATTGGTCACACACGCGCGGCCGGGCTTCCTGATGTGCGACGCGGCGACCGTGTGAACATTCCCGGTGCATTCCAGATTTATTCGAACGACATGCAACCGGTGCAAGCCAGCGTCCGGCTTGCGTTCAAGGCGGAGATCAACCAGGCACAGTTCGACGCGGCGTGCTCGTTTCAGCTCAATACCGGCGCCATACGCGCGGGCTCGATCGACGACAAGTTCAACCGGGGTGACATCGCGGGCGCGCTCGCGACATGGTCACAATACAACCGCGCTGGCGGCCGCGTCATGCAAGGGTTGATCAACCGCCGCGCGGATGAACTAGCGTTGTGGCGCACCGGCCGGTACCCGCCGAGCAAGATCCTGGTTCACGATACCGCGACCGGGTCCGGCCGCTATATCGCTGCGAGCGCGGTTCCGTGGGGTGACAGCATGCCGGCGACGCCACCGCCGGTCATCACGGCAGATAGGCCGCTTCCGCCTGTGGTGCGCTCGCCTGTGCCGGCTGGCGAGCCGGTGCGCGCTGTTGTGGTCGGTGCGGCGAGTGTTGACCCGGTCGTGCCATGGTGGCGCCGGGCATTAAAATTGATTGGAGTTTCATATGCATAGATTTCTTGCCCCTGTGATCATTTGCGCGCTCGTCCTCGCCTTGGGCGACTCAGCATATGCACAAACCACGGTCGATCTCCGGTCGCCGGCAACGGAGGTCGTGACCTGGATTGCCGGAGCGCTCGGCACGGCGTTGACCGCATTATCGGCCGTCGGCATCCGGTTCGTGTTCGCCAAGTTCGGGCTCGCGAATAGCCAGTATGAACAGAACCTCAATGACCGGTTGAATGACATCATTCACAAGGGCATTGATTTTGCGCTAGCCACGGCCACAGCCGAAGTTCAGAAGCAGGGAAGCGGTCTTGAAGCTGTCAAGTTTGACAATTATTTCATGTCGGTGGCGGCTTCCTACATTGCTCCGCGCGCGGCCGATATCCTGAAAAAGTTCACCATTTCGCAGGGTCGTCTTGAAGAAATGATTTGGGCGCGTATCCCGGCTTATGCTCAGGTCGTGCCGATCACGGGCGGCGCCTCGACACCGGACACTGTGAAAGCAGTCAGCAAGGAACTTGGGCGGCCGGTCGCCACACCCGCCAAGCAGCCGGACCCGGTTGTCGTGACGGTTCCGACCGACAAGGCGAAGGATCTTCCGGATCCGCGCGGTGTTGTCGAACGTACAACGAGCGGTTCATGACAAACATCGTAATCAATAACTATTATCAAATCGATCCAGACATTCGCGCCCAACTGGACCGAATCGAAACGGCGCTTACGACAGTCGAAGGAGACGTTATCGACATGACGAAAGTAACGGATGCGGCCATTGCCAAGATGACCGATGCGGTGACTGCGGATACCAACGCCGTGACCTCGCTCGAAGCGTTTCTCGTGGCCAATGCACAGGCCGTCAAGGATCTCGCGGACGAGCTGACCGCCGAGGGTAACGACGCCGCGCGCATTACCGCGCTCGCCGATGCCCAGATCGCCAATAGCCAACGTATCGCCGCGCTGATCCTCGCAAACACGCCGGTTGATCCGGGTGTCGTGCCGGCGCCGGTTCCGACTCCCTAGTCGGTCGCGCCGCACACCTCGTGCAGGCGGTGACACCGGTTCGGGGCCTTGGCGGGCAACCCGAACCGGTCTTTCAGTTCACCGGCCGCTTGTCTAAAAACCCCTGATGAACGATGATCGTCTTGCCGTTGCAGGTTCCTTTGACCTGATATGCCGGCGCGCCGTTGATCATTCCTTGTTCACATTCGAACGTCACGAAATATCGCGGCACGTTCTCCGGACGCGGTGCCGGTGGCACCATACCGGGCGGTAAGATCAATCCCGACGGCCTGGGTTTCGGCTGGATGGTCACAGTGCAAGTCGGATGCGTGTTCGGGTTCCATGTCGCTAGCTGAGGCATCCGCCAGGCGTTTTCGATGACGTCTTCGAGGCGGTACATCTCATCCATTTTCAAACACCGATGTTATACAACCTTCACCATGCGTTTCGTCGGTGCAATTGGTAGCTTTGACAAAATGATCAATGCACCACGGGCCACCATCTACTTCATCACAATAATATAGAACGTTCGTTTTACCTGGTGCGGCACAAACTACGCATTTGCTTTCTTGATTATTGTCGGTTCTAATTTCCTGTTCTTTACGATGGTAAGTTCTTTCTTCAATCACCCGGAAAATTTGCAAGCTTTCGGGTTTTAGTCTATTCCACCAAGGCATGCCGTCCCAACGTAACCATACCTTACGAATTTCTTCGATGGTTTTCCATTCTTTGGCTTTTAATTTATCATCCCAACAAGCGGGATAATCTTCGCTTTCACCAAGCCATATCACATCATCTTCACGTTTTGCGTAAGATCCGTCGGCATTTTTGACTTGATAGCAATGTGCGCTTGCTATGAAAAACTCTTTAATTTCTTTAATCATTGAGTATCCTCTAAAGTCTGGTCGATGAAATCCACGACCGTTTCGTGTTCGCTGTCCGTTGGGTCCATCCAAACCGTACATATGATCGACAGCTTATTCGCGGGTGAGGTGATTGCTCGGCGCACGGCCGCGAGCGCTTCGCGCGTATCGCGCAGCTTGTCTCGATCGTCCAACATGGGGGACATTGGCTCGCGCAGTGCGTTGGTGGCGTTCAAGGCGGCCTGCGAGAATTTAAGGGCGTCGTCGGACTTGTCCGCGCCGACGGCCTTGGTGATCAGCCTTCTGATTTCGTCGTTCACCGGGTTCTAGCTCCGATTACAGGGTTGATGAGGGAACCGCCCGCGCCGGGTCCACGAGCGCGGGCGGGTTGGACGGCGCGGCGCGGGATCGAACCGACACACCCGCACCTGTTGGCCTAGCGACACCTACCGGGCCTTGTCCGGTCATCGGGGCTGGCGCGCTCCTGATCCGCCAGCATTGCCTAGTGGCCGTCCACCAAGACACCGCGCGGGCGCGATGCCTGGGTCGAGGGTCATGAAATCGCCGGACGCTTACGGCTTGGCTTTGTGCTCTGTCCTGATTGGGGGCCAAGCTTTCCGATCGTCCGGCGTCGGGTGCCGTTCCGCACCCTCCCACACCACCGCCGTGGTCGTGGTTCTAGTTCGACTTGCCGGGTGCGCGCGGGTCTTGTGTTGGCGGCGGCGTCGGCTTGTCGGTATCGTATTTCTCGCGGAACGCATCCGGGTCGGCTTCATATTCCTTCCGGAGATCGTCTTTACGTGTGTCGGGTGTTGGTGTCGGTTCACGTGCCATTGTTGTTCCCTGGATGGTTGACCGGCAATAATAGATAAATGATCTCACGTTCGCTTATGTCGTCCTCGACCATAAGCTTGTAAATTTGTTCAATCACGTTGGTGATAATTTGTGCTTCCACACCGCTCGCATGATTTCTCTGTATGTAATATTTCTGAATTGTTTCCAGTGTGGTCACGTCAGTTTCCCAAAGCGAGAGAAAGCACGAAGCTAGCGAACCGATCGTCCAGCATGAATGCAATTACGATGGTTGCTAGCGAAGTGGTGGCCACAAGGGCGAATATGAAATCGAAGTAAGTCACGACTCGCCCCTGTGATTATCTTACCAGGCGTAGTTTACGCCAACGCGGATGACGTCGAGATCACTATCAGCTTTGTAGCCGTAGCGGATTTGGTCGAACAGGATCGAGCCTTGTGCATTGAAGGTGTCGAGGTCGAACCGTTGCCACTCGGCGAACGCACGCCAGTTGTCCGAAAGCTTGAGATCCACACCGGCGCCATAGGTGAACGCGGTCACGGTGTCGGTTGCGTTCTCGTGCAAGCCAATGCCCTGACCAGGACGACCGACATGGGCGCGGCCGTCGACGTCGACATCGACGAAGCCAATGCCGAGCAGGCCATAGACGCCGAGCCAGTCGGTTACGCGGATGCCACCTTTGCCGGCGAGGGTCGCCGTCCAGTTCACCGTCATTTTGAGATCGCCGGTGGCCAGCGCTTCGCCGTCTTCGTCGGTGGCGAACGTGTGATGCAGCGACGCGGTCGGGCCGCCGAGATCGAACTTCACGACCGGGCCGCCATAGAGTCGGCCGGCTTCAAAGTTGTAGCCGATCTGTACGCCGCCGCTGAACTCATCGCCGGACATGCCGGGAAGGCCAAACGATGCGGACTCGTCGCCGATGCTGATTGACGCGGATTGGCTAACGTCGATTTGCGACCAGTTCACCGAACCGCCGACATAGCCGCCACCAAAACCGATGGGTGCCTTGGTCATGGTGTCGAACGCCGGTGCATCCTTGGTCGAGCGGAGATCGGTGGCGTTTGCTGGTGCGACGTATGACATGATCACACCAGCGATCAAAATCAGTAGATATTTCATTGCGATAGTTTCCCCGTATGTTGATGGCAGTTGACCGGTGGCCGGGTCGAACGGCACCCTTCCGCGCTTGGCGTTGCACTCACCTATCGTGCTGGCCGGTCATAATATACAGCGGGCGACTCATCACTAGACGCCCGCTTACGCATTACTAAACCTTATTGCGGTCGCCGTAAGCCTGGTCGGCACGGTCCAGTATGTTTGCGGCTCGCATGTGTTGCTCAGATTCACCACTTAGCCGCGCGGCCGTTTCATTATCGCCGGCTGCGCGTGCAGCTTCGGCCTTATTGTCAAGCTCGACGCTGGCTTCGATCATCGTCTTGCTGACCTGTCCGACAGGGTGTGCATAATCGTCTGACATGGTTCCTCGGTGGGTTAGAGACGCCCGCGCGGCGGTCGGGGGATGTCCTGGGCACGACACCGCCGCGCGGGAACGCTAGGGGCGGTCTTCCTAGCGTGTTTAGTCGCCGCTCAGCTTGCGAGCGACGTAAGTGAAGATGTTGGCCGCGTGCCGGGCGTCGCGAGCTTTCTCGCCGTAGGATGCGCCGGACGGGTGCGGGCCGCGATCGTTGCGTTCCAACTTTTCATATCGCGCGGCGCGTTGGGTCTGTTCCTTGGCTTGCCGTGCCGGTGACTTATCGTTTGTCGTCATTGAGCTTCCCCGTTTGAGCAATCTCGCGATGCTGATTTGCCAGGTTTTCCAGCCCTTGTTTATCGGCCTGCTCGACGTAATCTTTTGGATTGATCGCATCGGCCTTGGCCTGGGTTTCATCGGCGAGCTTTTGGTGAACGTGAGTGTTCACCGGACCTTTGTTCATGGCTTGATCCTATTCGCTACATTATCGAGCGTTTCAGCAATGTTGTATTCTGTTTGGGCCTTGTCGTAGCAATCACGTTTCATCGTCTCGCTACCGGACACATGACCTTCCTTTGCCAAAGTATCGCCGGCCGCCCGATGGTTTTCGGCGCTTTCCTGATACTTGGTTTTATCGTCGTTCATCGCGTTGGATATTCCCGTTTGATTTGTTCAATGCGCTGGAGCGCGGCGTTGCCTGCAAGTTGTCGCTCTCGGTAAATTTGACCAGGACAATGGTCGCGCTTGCCGGTGTTGACGAGGTTTAGGCCAGCGGCATATTGCAACTTTAACCAATTGACGGCCGTGCGACGCGCCGCGTGCAATTCATCAGCGATGTGATCTGGCATTCTGCTCATAATATCTTTCTCCATTTGAGCGAGATAGAAAGACCGTAGGTCCTTTTAGTATATGCAGGACCTACGGTTGAAGTAGCTAGTTCGCAACGATTTTCAGATGCGATTTTTTGCGTGGTGCTTTGCGCATGCCCGCCGCGACCGTTGCGGCGTAAACGCTCATTTCATCGCGTGCAACCTTGCCTGCCAAGATTGGATATTCACGTTGCAAACGTTGCAAATAGTAATCTTTGGAACCGCCCTTCGCAGGCTTTGCAACGGTTTGCAACGGCTTCTCGTCGGTGCCTGTTATGATCACAGTGGCTTCGCGGCGGCGCGGCGACAGGCCGAACGCCAGGAAGATGAAACCACCGATCTCAAGGCCAAGCGGCAGAAGCAGCGGCACGTAAAGTTGCACTTTCGTCTCGTCAATGCCGAGCACTGCGGCGAGGCGATCGGACCCGGCGTCGACGGCTTGCACTGGCTTTGTGGTTGTCAGCGTCTTGCGGGCTTCATCAACCTTGCGTTCCATATCACGGCAACGATTGCCGCGTTTGGCACATTCGGCCTCCATGGACCGTTTAGCGGCCGTGTAGGCTTCATCGGCAAGCTTGGCGGTGCGGTTGATCGTTTCGGCCGTTGTCACCTTACCGGAGACATAGCCGCTCGATCGTGTGATCGATGCTGACAGGCTGAACCCGACGGCCAGCATGAAGAACAGCCAGAGCATCACGGCCTTAGCGGGTTGGCCCGATTTCATCGCCCGTTCCGCGAGTGGCGGCGTCGAGGCTGCGCAGATAGTGACGATGATGCCGGCGGCAACGAGTGGTGAATTCCAGCCTTCCGAAGTTGCGACGTGTTCAGCGTTCAACCAAACGGCCGTTGCGGTGAGGCAGGTTCCGCCGATCACGGCGGGGATTTTCCAGATGAGGTTGCTCATAATATCTTTCCTTGGGTGAGCATGATTAAAACCACCGACTATTTGTCGGCGGAGTATAGCGACGCGCTATGCGGTGGGATCAGCCGGACCCTCGCGGGTCCGACCGTCTCGTGCTTTACTTGGGAGCGTATTTCCGGCGGTACTCGTCGGCGTAACGTTCGGCCTCGGCGCGCTCGTAAGCGGCCTTGTTTTTCAACTTCTGAGCTTTGTTCGGGTCGGCGGTTTCTTCTGCTTCAATTTCAAGTCGTTTCGCATTGTTAAGCGATGTCGTCGATCCGGCCGCGTTCCAAGCACATTTGAAACCCTGCCAAGTATTTCCTAGATGCTCGCAGAATGTGCCGAGCTTTTTAGCGTCCAATGGTTCGGCGTGAGCGGCAGTTGAGATCATGAGTGCGGCTGCTAATGTCGTAACAATCTTAGCCATTTGTTTAGTCTCCCATACGGTAGGTCTAATCCCACCGCATAAAGCGTCGGTTTATTTGGACTGGGACTTTTCGGGTCCTCCCTGCTTCCGGTTTTTTCTAGGGTTCCCCTGATTTACTCAGGACCTTCGCGGTAGCAGTTCGTCTCTGATTACTAATATAGGTTCATACCGGTTCATAGTCAATAGTTATTTAAATTATTTTAAAATAGTTGGGGGATTAAATCCCCCTTTTTTCCCATTTTGCGAACCGGTGTCCGATTTCGTCTTTGTTTCCGGTTCCTTCTACTAGATGTCTGTGAAGGTCTCCGAAGATTTCTGCTAGTTCCTGATCTTCCGTTTCGCCGTAGTGTTTGAGTATGTATTTGTAGAGCTTCATGGTGTCCTCCGCTTCCTTCTGATTATTAATATAGGTTCATAGCGGTTCATAGTCAATAGTTGTTTTCTATTATTTCTTCGATTTCTTTAAATATTTTTGAGATGAACGTTTCTGCGTCAAGTTTACATTCGCTTTGGTTACGTTCAACGAACGTGGAATGCAGACATTTGATCCGTTGTTCAACGTTCCATGGCGCAAAGCCTGGGTTTTTATCTGGGTTTGCTTTGCGAGCGCGGATGATTGTTTCGGCCGTGCGTTTAGTCACATCTCGCGCGATGTTCTTCCATTCGTGACCCGTCCACCTTTCGACGTTCCAGCAATCACCCGCTGACCCTGTGATCATCCGGCATTCACCGACGGGTGTTGGTGTTCCCAAAGCAACCGGCGGCACGGCAGGGATGAGTACAGGGGGATCGATGTGAAATCCTTGTCGCGCCCAATGGTTAAGATCTTCTATGCTTGGATTTTCCAAATTGAAGTTTTCAGTTTTTTGGATAACGTTGAACGCTATCCAATAGCTCGCACAGGGTTCGAACATCTCGACCCATTCGCAGCCGGAGACTTGTCGACCTTGTATCCTCCATTGCTTCGTGATGCTGGTAAGATCCGGCCGGATGCGAAACACGGTTGATGCGGGTGCGGGTGGCGCCGGCATGTCGCCGGTATGACCAGCAACCTTCAGCTCGATCCGTTCGCCTTGGCGCTGAAAATCCATGATCGCAGTCGCCAGGTCGCGCACCTGGTCGCGGCTGAACAGTTCATCGGCGGTGTGCTCGCGCGGGAACGATCCGGCGCCCGGCGCGACCGATACGATTTCGGCGCCATCATTGCGGACGAGCGTCACGGTCTCACCAACCCTGTGACCATATTGCAGGATAGCGGTCTCGGCTTCGGCCTCGCTAGGAAACTGCCGCCACGGCCAAAGCTCCGGCTCACATGCTATCAACACTGATGACCATACTTCACCGTCCCATCGGGTAACGCTAAACCGGTCGGCATGATGTGGGTCGACCGTGATTCGGAATGCGCCTTCCATGATTTCGGCGCATGTCTCCGGAGCCTCGCCGGCAAGCGCGGGCGCCTCTGGTCGGCGGGCACCACACTGGCGGCAAGCGAAGTCATGACCCATGTGACATAGGCCGCCGACGGATGCTTCGTCGAATTTGCCGGTCAGTTTGTTTGCGAACAGGGTCGCGGTCTTCTCATCGCTGAAATGACCAGGTCCGACATTCACCCATCCGAAGCCGTTCCAAAGATGGACGTCAAAGTAAACAGGGTCGGTGGCCTTTGGTCCGTGATGACGCTCGATCGCGACTTGGCCGATGCGCTCGCCGGCCGGAAGGTGCGATGTGTTTGGATCAGGCGTCGGTGTCACCTCAACGCCGGTATTGCTGTCGCGTATGATCGGCGAACCCCAACGGGTTTCTTGACCGGCTGCGGCGGAAATATTGTCAACCTGAATAATCAGATCGCGAACGTTTGCCCATGCTGATGTTGGACCGACTGATTTTCGACTCCATTCGTAACCTGTCCAGGCTTCCAATGTTTTTAAATCATCGCCGGACCAATGAACAATGCGGACAAAGTTCAAGATTTCGAGCGGCGAACCATCAGGATTTGTTGGTTTCATTTGGTATTTCCGATTGGACGGTATCGATTAAGTCATCGAGTGCGTTGATTTTATTGGTTATAATCTGACAACCGTACCTGTCGGTTGCTTTTATATTAGCCATATACAGTTGGTCGCGGCACGCGGCCGCGACCAGCAAAAGCAAAGATCGCTCGGCTTCCGTCATCAGAACACCAACGCGCCGACGGTGAACGACACAACCGTGACGATCACGAACCAGGCAACCGGGTGGAGATCGGCGAACGACCAGCCGCGCCGGAACGCGCTGGCGCGGCTGGCTTCCACCAGCAAACCGGGCAAGATCCGATAGAACGACCACCAGGCGGACGGTCGCGTGATGTCTTGGCACTGAGGCGGCGAGGGTTGCCCCTGTGACCATCCCCGGTCGATCGCGCAGCCATAGGATGCAGGACACCCCTCGGCCGGGCATAGCTTCCCATCGTGGCGCGTGCAATGCCATGCTTCGAACGTCATCACGCGGCCGTCCGATACTTCTCAGCAAGCACATGTTCAACGAGCTGGTCGAGCGCGGCGCGTACTGGCGCCGGGACCGCGTCGAACGCCGCGACGGCCGGGTGGATCTG
This sequence comes from Candidatus Saccharimonadia bacterium, assembly GCA_035544015.1. Classification (NCBI taxonomy): domain Bacteria; phylum Candidatus Saccharimonadota; class Candidatus Saccharimonadia; species Candidatus Saccharimonadia bacterium. The sequence goes on along the minus strand of DATKIP010000048.1, from coordinate 894 downwards.
CGGGTGCTTGTCGACCGCTGCGGCGGCCGCCAACGCGGCGTGTGCGCGTGCTATGGCTTCCGGTTGACTGGCGACCAGGCGCGGGCGTGCCGGGGCTTGCGACTGGCGTGCGAGGTATCCAGGCAGCATGGACACAGGTATCCAAAGCTCATGGAAGCCGTGTGCGCCGGCGTATGCCAGCCCCGCGCCGATGACTAAGCCGGCGAGCAGCCCGGCACCGACGGCCAGGATTTTTGCGGTGGGAATGGTGAACGAAATCGTGTGAGTTTGTTGCATGACGATTCCTACATGATGAGAATGACGATCATCGTCAGACCGACGATGATCAGGCCGTGACCGATATTCATTCCGCCGCGACTTCGATCACCGGTAATTGGTGCTCGGCGATCACTCGCAACCGACGAATCAGCTTGTGCGGCACGGAACCCTTGCCGGTACCTTTGTCGAAATAGGCGTCGAGTTCGGCGAGCGTGCCGGCGCCGTCGATAAGCGCATCGAGCGCGCTCAAAGCGACGTCATTGTCCGGTGACTGGCCAGCGCGCATGAAGTCCACCAGGGCCGCGCTATAGGCGTCGAGTTCGCCGACCAGCCCTATGACCATATTTCCAGGCAAAGGCGGAGTGGCACCAACCGGGCGGTTGATGTCGGACAGCACTTCGCGGATTTTATTCGACAGAAGACCGCGTACAACTTCACTGGTTCTCTGATGCATTAGATAAGATCCTTATTTTTCAAGTAAGCCTTGCGGCGGGCGGCTTCGAGACTTTTGAAAACGATCAGGCGTTTACCGCCACGTGCGGCATTGCCTTTGTAGACTTCACCGGTTTTGATATTCTTGAGCGACCACCAATCCGGCTTATGCGCGACTGGTTGCCAATCATCTGGCATGGCGAA
>DATKIP010000047.1 GCA_035544015.1 Candidatus Saccharimonadia bacterium | reverse complement strand
TTCCGGCACACGGTCCCATTCCCGCGGATCCCCGGGAAACTCGACAAGGGCTCAGCGGCTTTCGACAGATGTTGGTGGACATCCGTGATGCCGTTCAGAGCGAGATCGCACGAGGCGCGACGGAAGATCAAGCGGTCGCTGCGATCCGATGGCCGCAGTATGAGAAAATGCAGGCCCGGCTCAATAACCAAGTGCAACACCTTTCCGGCAGGGTGTTGCAATGGGAACCAACTATGAGCATCTGACGGCCGAGGAGCGGGCGACGCTGATGGTGATGCGGGCGGATGGCTGCAGTCAGCGCGCCGTTGCTCGCAGCCTTGGTCGCAATCCATCCACCATCAGCAGGGAGCTGACGCGCAACGCATCGTGCTGCAAGCCCGTCTGCGACACGACCGCCGTCGCACCCTACGATGCATCACTGGCTGGCAAGCGGGCTCTGGTCCTGCGCCAGGAACCGCGACGAAGCTCAAAACTCGCTGCCGATACGGCGCTGTTTGGCGTCATGCAAAACTATCTGCGCGAGGGCTGGTCGCCCGAGCAGATCGCCGGCATGCTCAAGCGCGCGTGGCCCGATGACCCGAGCAAGACTGTGTCGCACGAGACCATCTACACCGCGCTCTACGTCATGCCCCGTGGCGGCTTGCGCAAAGACCTGATCGCGTGTCTGCGGCACGGGCGGGCTAAGCGTCGTCCACGCTCGCGCGGCCAGGACCGACGCGGCCAGATCCCCGATATGCTGAGCCTGCACGTGCGCCCACCCGAGGTCGAGGATCGCCTCGTTCCCGGCCATTGGGAAGGCGATCTGATCAAGGGTGCACGCAATCAGTCTGCCGTTGGCACCTTAGTCGAGCGCACCAGCCGCTTGGTTTTGCTCGCTCGCATGGAGGGTGCAACTGCCGAGGCCGCGCTCGCGGGGTTCACTGGCAGCCTCAATCGCGTGCACATGCCGATGCGCAAGACGATGACCTACGATCAGGGAAAAGAGATGTCGCGTCACAAGGAGCTGACGGCCGTCACCGGCGTCACCGTCTATTTCGCCGATCCGCATAGCCCCTGGCAGCGCGGCTCCAACGAGAACACCAACGGCTTGTTGCGCGAGTATCTGCCCAAGGGCACCGACCTGTCAGGTCTGACCCAGGAGGAACTGGATGCTATCGCCTGGAAGCTCAATACGCGCCCTCGCAAACTCCACGGCTTCCGGTCGCCGATCGAGGTCTATGACGAGCATCTCGCCAAGGCGCGAACACGTCCCGACCTGTAGACACGTTGCCAGCAGCGCCTCCCGTTCTCTCTTCTGACCTCATCCCTTTGTTCGGCCCCTGCGAAGCCCATCCTTCCGTCCCGGCTCGCACATCGTAACCACCGACGAGCGGAGTGGCTGTCAAGGCCGCGCACTTCGCGCGCCCGCCAGGGCTTGGCCTTGACGGCCACGAGCACGGCGGTAACATCAGAGTGCGTCGGGGCTTGGAATATTCAATCAGAACGCTGACGAAAAACACGGCGCATCAACGAGCTTCTTCAATCGTTGCACTTGGTATTTGATTCCGCCAGGTTTATTCTCAGGGCCGGCGGCAGGTGCACGAATGCTTCGAGAACGGAGAGGGAGAGGGTGAACGACGCGTAGAGCACGCCATTCCCCGGTGAATTCCACCGGGCGCCAGTCGTTGCGTTGCGCTCGCCGTGAAT
>DATKIP010000046.1 GCA_035544015.1 Candidatus Saccharimonadia bacterium | reverse complement strand
GTTCACGGGGTCTTTCCGTCTAGTCGCGGGTAGCCAGCATCTTCACTGGCGCTACAGTTTCACCGGGTCTCTCGCGGAGACAGCGGCCAAGTCGTTACGCCATTCGTGCAGGTCGGAACTTACCCGACAAGGAATTTCGCTCAGCCTTGTTACGTTCTTGAAGGAACGGGTGAGTCGTTTCTGTTCCGCTCACCTCTGCATGTCGCCATGCAGCTCGGACCATCTCATTCTCCAGCGGGAAGCTGGAGATCCGGCGTATGGCCTCTGAGGATTTCGAACGCCGAAGATGCGCGCTCGATCTTTCCTGCTGATTGTCTGCACCGATCGGATTGTCACTCGAGCTTCGAGTACCGTCGGATACTCAGACGTCCCAGCATTTAGCCGGATGCACTCGCACTCATTACTGAGAGCGGGGGCTAGCGTTTGATCTAACCTTAGGACCGTTATAGTTACGGCCGCCGTTTACCGGGGCTTCGGTTCAAAGCTTCGAGGGTTACCCCCCTAACCCCTCTCCTTAACCTTCCGGCACCGGGCAGGCGTCAGACCCTATACGTCATCTTGCGATTTCGCAGAGCCCTGTGTTTTTGTTAAACAGTTGCCACCCCCTGGTCTGTGCCCCCACGGCATGCTTGCGCATGCAATGGGCCTCCTTATCCCGAAGTTACGGAGGTAAATTGCCGAGTTCCTTCAACATAGTTCTCTCAAGCGCCTTGGTATACTCTACCAGTCCACCTGTGTCGGTTTGGGGTACGGTCTAATGTGGAGGCTATTTCCTGGAACCTCTTCGAGGCCCGACCAATCCAATAAGGTCAGACAACATACGAGATTCGTCACCATCCACTGGCTGCAGAATATTCACTGCATTCCCATCGACTACGCCTTTCGGCCTCGCCTTAGGGACCGGCTAACCCTGCGAAGATTAACTTTACGCAGGAACCCTTGGACTTTCGGCGACACTGTCTTTCACAGTGTTTGTCGTTACTCATGCCAGCATTCGCACTTCTGATACCTCCAGGCGCTCTCACGAGTCGCCCTTCGCAGGCTTACAGAACGCTCCGCTACCGCGTAACCCTTGCGGATTACACCCTAAGCTTCGGCTCGTGGCTTGAGCCCCGTTACATCTTCGGCGCAGAAACCCTTATTTAGACCAGTGAGCTGTTACGCTTTCTTTAAAGGATGGCTGCTTCTAAGCCAACCTCCTGGTTGTTTTGGGATTTCCACATCCTTTCCCACTTAGCCACGAATTAGGGGCCTTAGCTGTAGGTCCGGGTTGTTTCCCTCTCCACGACGGACGTTAGCACCCGCCGTGTGACTCCCGCATATTGCTTTCGGGTATTCGGAGTTTGGTTGGGTTTGGTAAGACGGTAAGTCCCCCTAGCCCATCCAGTGCTCTACCCCCTGAGGCATTCATCCGAGGCGATACCTAAATATCTTTCGCGGAGAACCAGCTATTTCCCAGTTTGATTGGCCTTTCACCCCTAACCACAAGTCATCGGAGTCTTTTTCAACAGACACCCGTTCGGTCCTCCAGTGAGTGTTACCTCACCTTCAACCTGCTCATGGCTAGATCACTAGGTTTCGGGTCTAATACAACGAACTTGGCGCCCTATTCAGACTCGCTTTCGCTGCGCATACGCCTATCGGCTTAAGCTTGCTCGTTAAATTAAGTCGCTGGCCCATAATACAAAAGGTACGACGTCACCCAGAACGTATCTTGGGCTCCGTCTGTTTGTAGGTGTCCGGTTTCAGGTCTATTTCACTCCCCTCGTCGGGGTGCTTTTCACCTTTCCCTCACGGTACTGGTTCACTATCGGTCGCTGAGGAGTACTTAGGCTTGGAGGGTGGTCCCCCCGTGTTCAGACAGAATTACACGTGTTCCGCCTTACTCAAGGATACATCATCGCATTACCCGTACGGGGCTATCACCCTCTGAGGCCCTGCTTTCCTGACAGGTTCCGGTTGTCTTTGATGTATCACTGGCCTGGTCCGCGTTCGCTCGCCACTACTAACGGAGTCTCTGTTGATGTCCTTTCCTCCAGGTACTTAGATGTTTCAGTTCCCTGGGTTCGCTTAAAACCTCCTAT
>DATKIP010000045.1 GCA_035544015.1 Candidatus Saccharimonadia bacterium | reverse complement strand
TCGCCGCCACGCGGCGGAACTGGTTGCGCTTGCGCCAGATATCATATTGGCCAATGGCACCTCGACATTAGGCCCACTGCTTCAGCATTCTAAAACGATACCGATTGTATTCGTGCAGGTCACTGATCCCGTTGGCAGCGGCTATGTCGTGAGCCTGGCACGCCCGGGCGGTAATGCTACCGGCTTTGCCGCCCGCGAATACGGTGTGAGCGGAAAATGGCTAGAGGTGCTCAAGCAGGTCGCCCCCGGCGTGACGCGCGTGGGGGTGATCCGCAATCCCGCGGTTCCATCTGGTAGCGGGCAATTCGGCGCGATACAGGCGGTGGCACCGTATTTGCGAATGGAGGTGGCCCCCATCGATGTTCGCGATCCAGGAGAAATCGAGCGCGGCGCGGCCGCCTTGGCGAGCGGCTCGAACGGCGCCCTAATCGTCACGGCAAACGGGGCAGCGGTCGCGCATCGGGATGTCATCATCACGACGGCCGCCCGTCACAAGCTGCCAGCCGTCTACTGGCAGCGCCACTTCGTCACGGCTGGCGGCCTCATTTCCTACGGCGAGGACGGGACCGACCAATACACGAGAGCGGCGGGCTACGTTGACCGCATCCTCAAGGGCGAGAAACCTGCCGACCTTCCGGTACAGGCGCCGACCAAGTACGAACTGGTGATCAACCTCAAGACCGCGAAGGCGCTCGGCCTCGACGTGCCGCCGTCCCTGCTAAGTCGCGCCGACGCAGTGATCGAATAGACGAATGTCCGCTATTGATGCTGTGGACGGCTCCTCCACCGGCACGTAGTGCCACGGATGTGGGCGCTGTTAAGGCTCCCACTATTCAGAGGAGCTATCCATGCAAACGACCACGACAATCGGTCTCGACATTGCGAAGTCGGTCTTCCAGGTTCACGGAGTTGATGCTGCCGGCCAGGTGGTCATCCGCCGCCAGTTGAAGCGTCGGTACGTCCTTTCGTTTTTCCAGAAGTTGCCGCAGTGCCTGGTCGGCATCGAAGCTTGCGCCTCGTCGCACCATTGGTCGCGCGAGCTGCAAGCACTTGGTCATACGGTACGGCTGATGCCTCCGGCCTACGTCAAACCCTATGTCAAACGGCAGAAGAATGACGCGACGGATGCAGAGGCCATCTGTGAGGCAGTCACCAGGGCCAACATGCGGTTCGTGCCAACCAAGACTCCCGAGCAGCAGAGCGGCTTGGTGCTCCACCGCACGCGCCATCTGTTCATCCGTCAGCAGACTTCGGTAATCAATGCGATCCGGGCCCATCTTGCCGAGTTCGGGATCGTTGCACCGGTCGGGCGCCGCGGTGTCGAGGAACTGCTCACTGTCGTCGCCGATCCAAACGACGAGCGAGTTCCAGAGATAGCTCGTGCATGTCTTTCGGCATTCGGGGCTCAGCTGCGTAGCATCAAGGAGCAGGTATTGGAGTTCGACCGGCTGATCACGGCCTGGCACCGATCCAATGAAATGAGTATGAGGCTCGATGAAGCTCCCGGCGTCGGTCCGGTGCTAGCAACTGCTGTGGTCGCCACCGTTGCTGACCCAAAGGTCTTCCGATCAGGGCGCAACTTCTCGGCTTGGATAGGCCTCGTGCCTAAGCAGCACTCCAGCGGTGGCAAGGACAGGCTCGGCAGCATCAGCAAACAAGGTGACCGCTATCTGCGCGGCCTGTTCGTGGCTGGCGCGCTGGCCGTCATTCGCTATGCCAAGATCCATGGCACCAAACATCGGCCCTGGCTCACAGCATTGCTGGCACGGCGGCCGACGAAGATCGCCGCCATCGCGCTCGCCAATAAGATCGCGCGAATGGTCTGGGCCATGATGGCTAAGGGCGAGCGATACAAGGAACCCATCGCACTTGCGGCGTAAACGAGATCGCGCCGGACAACCGGCGTGATGTGAAGGTTGGGAGGGCGAACAGCACGTAATGCAGAGCCGGTCGATCCGGCGATCAGGACAACCCACTAGTGCCATAGCATTGTCGAATGCGAGCTTTTGGTCGGGACCTGATCCGCGGAGGGCATTATGGCCAGCGGTCATGTGAACCGCATCTAAAGGCCGAACACATGGCTGCACCGACCAATGCTGCTTACGTGAAGAAAGCTCTTGCCAACTCGGAGCCGTCCACACATGGCACT
>DATKIP010000044.1 GCA_035544015.1 Candidatus Saccharimonadia bacterium | reverse complement strand
GCTCAGTACGAAATTCGACTCGACGGCATGCCGCGCAGTTACCGCTTGCCACACGGAGGTGACTCCTGCCGATCCTAGAGAGAACATCACTTCAGCCCGCTTCGGTGGGGCTGGGCTCCTAGTGGATCAAATCTAACATTTGAATCCTGGAAGGGATTCCCGTCGGGCTCGTTGCATGCAAGTCTGGCGCATGCGAACCGGAATTTCCATTACTCTCAAGCCTGTTGATCGCCGCCGTCTGACCACGGTCGCGGGGGATCGCAACGCACCGCATAAGCATGTCTGGCGGGCCGAGATCGTTCTGTTGAGCGCAGACGGTGTCGGCACCAATGAGATTATGCGCCGGACCGGCAAGTCGAAGACCTGTGTGTGGCGGTGGCAGGAACGCTTCATGCAGGCGGGTTACGACGGCCTCTTGCGTGATAAGACACGACCCTCGCGCATCCCACCACTCGGGTCGGATATCGCCAAGCGTGTTGTGGCGCTCACCCGGACCGATCCGCCCGCCGAGGCGACCCATTGGACTGCTACTATGATGGCGAAAGCCGTCGGTATCAGCGCGAGTTCCGTCCAGCGCATCTGGCGCACGCATGGTCTCCAGCCGCACCGGGTCCACCAGTTCAAGCTCTCCAACGACCCGAAGTTCATCGACAAGCTGCGCGATGTTGTCGGGCTTTATGTCGATCCGCCCGCCCATGCCATCGTCCTCTCGGTCGACGAAAAGTCGCAAATCCAGGCGCTCGACCGCACCCAGCCCGGCCTGCCGATGAAGAAAGGCCGAGCCGGCACGATGACCCACGACTACAAGCGCCATGGCACAACGACGCTGTTCGCTGCTCTCGATGTCCTCGAAGGCAAGGTCATTGGCCGATGTATGCAGCGCCATCGTCATCAGGAGTTCATCCGCTTCTTGAACGCCATTGACGCGCAGGTGCCGGCCAAAAAAAGTGTGCACGTGATCCTCGACAACTACGCTGCCCACAAGCATCCAAAGGTGCGTCAATGGCTGGACCGGCACCCGCGCTTTACCTTCCACTTCACACCGACCTCGTGTTCGTGGCTCAACGCCGTCGAGGGGTTCTTCGCCAAACTTGCCAAGCGGCGACTAAAGCGCGGTGTCTTCCGATGCGTGGTCGATCTCCAAGCCACCATCAACCGTTTCGTCGCGGAGACAAACCATGATCCCAAGCCGTTCACATGGACCGCAGATCCAGACAAAATCATTGCCGCTGTCAGAAGAGGGCACCAAGTGTTAGATTCGATCCACTAGTACGGCCCCTGGCGCGGTCGTCGACGCGCATCGCGGCCGTAGCTTTGGGGGCTACCGGCGTAGTTTTGATTGGGCACGCAAGATCCCCCGATGCCTACGATGTCCGCCCGGCACTGTGCGTAGGTGTAAAAACCGCAATTGGTGCCACCGAGGACGTCGCGCGCGCACCAAGGGCCGTCGGCGTGCGCGTCGA
>DATKIP010000043.1 GCA_035544015.1 Candidatus Saccharimonadia bacterium | reverse complement strand
AGTCCGTGAGGCGCGAAAGGCTGCCGGCGATAACGTGGAGATCACGCTGGACGTCAACTGTCCATGGACCGTGCGAGAGGCCCTCGATATGAGCGCCAGGCTGCGACCGTTCAATCTGCGCTGGCTGGAAGAACCCATTTGGCCTCCAGAGAACTTTGGCGGTTTGGCTCGATTGCGTCGTGAGGGTGGAATAGCCATTGCGGCAGGGGAAAATGCTTCCACGCGGGTGGAGTTCCAACAGATGCTTTCTGCTGGCGCGGTCGACTTCGTCCAACCCAGCCCGGCCAAGATGGGAGGTATCTCCGAACTTCAGAAGGTATTCGCGCTTGCCGCGGCAAGTGCGACCGTGGTGATGGTCCATTCATTCTATGACGGCCCCGGCTTGCTGGCGAGTGTACACGCAAGCGCCGCACTAAAGCGGATTCCGGTCATATTGAAGCATAGCCTGCATGCCTGAAATAGTTGGCACATTCGCGCGGACCGAGCTGTGGGACGAACGAGCGAATTGCTCGAGTGAGGCCCGGAACAGTTCGCGCCGCGACCTTACGGAGGAACGCCTTGAATTTGCTGTAAGGCAGTTCGATTGGATTGAGGTCGGGCGAGTATTTCGGCAGGTAGCGCAGCGTCGCGTGCGCTTTCTCAATCGCCTCGCGAATGGCGGGCCCCATGTGGACGCGGCAGTTATCCATCACGACGATGTCGTTGCGCCGGAGCGTGGGAACCAAGCACTGCTCGATATAGGCGAGGAACATCTCTCCAGTCATGGCACCTTCAACCACCATTGGGGCGGTCATTTTGTTGTGGCGCAAGGCAGCAACGAAGGTGATCGTCTCCCATGCTCCAAGCGGAACGGTGCCGATCACCCTGTCGCCGCTCGGAGCACGCCCCCTGAGCCGCGCCAAGTTTGTGCTGACCGCGGTCTCGTCGATAAACACCAACCGGGCGGGATCAAGCATGCCTTGCTCTCGGATCCAACGTCGGCGTGCTCGCGCCACATCCGCTCGCTGCCGTTCGGCAGCTTGCAGGCTTTTTTT
>DATKIP010000042.1 GCA_035544015.1 Candidatus Saccharimonadia bacterium | reverse complement strand
GACCATATAGATGACGCTTCGGAGCCGCGGGGTCGAGTCGATATCCGTGTCGGGGTGGGGCGCCGGCGTCGCTGGAGCGTCGCGACCAAGGGGCGGATCGTCGCGGAATCATATGCGCCCGGCGCGGTGGTGTCGGAGGTAGCGCGCCGACACGACATGTCGCCGCAGCATCTGTTTGGTTGGCGCAAGGCGGCGCGGGCCGGTTTGCTGACGTTGCCGGCCGACGAGGTGCCGATGTTTGTACCGATCGTGAGGGAAGCCCGTGACGACGGTGTTGCCGCGGCGGTGGGCGTAACGGTCTCCGGGGTGATTACCATCGAGATTGCCGGCGCGGTGGTTCGCGCGGAACGAGGCGTTGATCTCGGCTGGCTGCGGGATGTGCTGCGTGCCGTGAAGGCGGCGACATGATCGCGGTTGCGGCTGGGGTGAAGGTGCTGGTGGCCACGAAGCCCGTGGACTTCCGCAAGGGCGCGGATGGCCTTGTGGCTCTGGTCCGTGAGGCGCTGGGGCACGACCCGTTCTCGGAAACGATCTTCATCTTCCGGTCGAAGCGGGCTGATCGGCTTAAGGTTCTGGCGTGGGACGGTTCGGGGCTAGTTCTGTTCTGGAAACGGCTGGAGCATGGCGCCTTCAGGTGGCCACCGGTGAGTGAAGGCGTGATGCGGCTGACGGCGCCGCAACTTGCGGCACTCGTTGACGGGATGGATTGGTCGCGTCTGCACGCACGGGATGTTGCGCGGCCGATAGCGACCTCGTGAGAGCTGCGACTTATTGAATCAAGATTGCGTGTTGGATATCAAAACATGCACGAATCTGATTCAAGTATCGATGATGCCGATCGATGCCCTCCCGGATGATCTCGACGTCTTGCGGGCGCTGGTGAGCTGTTTGTCGAGCGAGCGCGACGCGGCGATTGAAGAATGCCGGCGCGTGAGGGAGCAGAACGATCGGCTTCACCACCTCTTGAGGCAGCTTCAGCGCGCGCAGTTTGGGCGGCGGTCCGAACGGCTTGATCACGAGCAGATGCAATTGGCGTTGGAGGATATCGAGACGACGATCGCCGAGCAGGATGCGCAAGAGGACAAGAAAGACACGGCGGAAACCCCGGCCGATGCCCAGAGGAAGAAACGGTGCGCCAACCGCGGATCGCTGCCGGCCCATCTTCCCCGCATCCACGTCACGCTCGCACCCGAGATTGCCGCGTGTCCATGCTGTCATGGCGTAATGCACGTCATCGGGGAGGACACCGCCGAGCGTCTCGACGTCATCCCCGCCCAATATCGGGTGATCGTGACGCATCGTCCCCAATACGCCTGCCGGACCTGCGAACAGGGCGTGGTCCAGGCACCAGCGCTGGAACGGCTGATCAAGGGCGGGCTGCCGACCGAGGCGATGGTGGCCTCTATCCTGGTTGCCAAATATGCTTGGCATTTGCCGCTCTATCGCCAAGCCCAGATGTTGCTGAGCCAAGGCATCACGATCGAACGCGCGACGCTGGCATTCTGGGTGGGCTATGCGGCCGCGGAGCTCAAGCCGCTGTATCTTCGGCTGCGGGAACTCATTCTGGGCTCGGCCAAGATCGCGGTCGACGAGACGGTGGCGCCGGTGCTCGATCCGGGCCGCGGACGCACAAAGAAAGGGTACTTCTGGGCGATCGCCCGCGACGATCGGCCCTGGGGCGGGATCGATCCGCCTGCCGTCGCCTACACGTATGCGCCGGGCCGCGGTGCGGTCCACGGGCTGAAGCTGCTTGAGAGCTATCGCGGCATCGTTCAGTGCGACGGCTACGCGGCCTACAAGACCATTGCCGATGACGCACGGACCGGCGATGCGATCACGCTCGCCTTTTGTTGGGTTCATCTGAGAAGACAGTTCTTCGATATCGCAAAGGGCGGTTCGGCGCCGATCGCGAGCGAAGGTCTGGACCGCATCGCCGCGCTCTATGCGATCGAGAAGATGATCCGTGGCAAAAGCGCCGATGAGCGCCGCGCCGTGCGCCAGGAAAAGAGCAAACCACTCGTGCTGGCGCTCAAAACCTGGCTCGAACAGCAGCTCGCGCGCGTCTCGACGAAGTCCGTCATTGCCGAAGTCATCCGCTACGGCCTGAACCATTGGGATGGGCTCGTTCGCTTCCTCGACGACGGTCGCATCGAACTCGACACCAACATCGTGGAAAGAAGTATCCGTCCGATTGTGCTCAATCGGAAAAACGCGCTGTTCGCTGGCCACGATCAAGGGGCCGAGAACTGGGCGGCCATCGCCTCACTTGTCGAGACCTGCAAACTGTATGGTGTCGATCCGCAAGCCTACTTCGCCGACGTGCTCACAAAGCTCGTCAATCTCTGGCCTGCATCGCGCCTCGACGAGCTCATGCCTTGGGGTTGGGCAGCACAGCGTTCCGCCGATCGCCTCGCGGCGTAATCACGAGGGCGACTCGCGTTCGCGCTCAATCCAACGAAAAAATCAAGCCATCGGAACAGTGGGATCGGAGAATCGCTTACGTTGCAGTTCTCGGGAGTGGGTTTCTGTTCCTTTGGCCACTGAGGGGCCTTTAAGAACGGCTGCCGCCCCGACTGCCAACGAGCTTTGCGGCCCCGTTGCGCCCAGCGGTGCCTGCACCGTGGAGTGCGCTTATGCGCATTCGTGGCCTCCGATAGCTAGGCGGCCAGCTCCGTGCATCGTTGAAAGTTCCGCGTCGAGTTGATTCACGAAGGGCCGCCGTCGTCGACATTCCTGCGGGACAACTCGACTTGGCGCTGAGCCAGCAGAGCCCGAGCCGTTCCATCAGCTTCGCCGCGA
>DATKIP010000041.1 GCA_035544015.1 Candidatus Saccharimonadia bacterium | reverse complement strand
TGGTCGGCGACCCATCGCTCTGTGAGGCTGTCAAGTTCGTCGAGTTGCGCCTGGGAGTAGTTTTCCGGATCGTAGCCCATATCAATCCAGTCAAGTAAGAACTCCTCGACCTCGTTGCGGGGAAAGTCCGGGTACTTTTTCAGGACGCGCTCAATGGATTGCTCAAGATCGAGCCGTTCTGCGTCTGGCCAGATCAATTTGCGTTGCTTGGCGTCGAGCTGCACGTCCTCCACCAGGTTCCAGAGGACGTCGCGGACCTCGATGGATTGCTGGCCCTCGGGCGAGTCCATCCACTCAAAGAGTCCATCAAGGAAAGGGTTGTTCGCGAAGATGCTGTCTTGCGGCTGTTCCCTGCGCTGCTTGCCCATGATGTCCTCAACCAGGTCTGGGCCATCAAGGCCCGTTTTGTGTTGGCGCAGCCGCGCGTGGTCCGGGATATCCGTGTTGCCGTAAAGGCGCCGGAAGACGCGCGGCCTTCGATTTTCACCGTGTTTCGGCACTATGCCGGCACGCCGCGAACTTAAGCCATCTCGTCGTATCCGGATCATGAGCCCAATCATGGTTAACGAATTGTGAATCGATGGTGCCTATTGGGTGACCCGACCCAACTTGAACCATGGATACGACCATGTCGGATCGGGCGCTCCCACAATCGCTGTGGGCTATCTGGTGGAATGCAATTCTTCTTCTGCGCCCGGCATTCTCGCGCCTGCGCACCTTCCTGTGGTTCGTCACCGCCGTGGCCGGCTTGACGGTGCGCCTGGAATTGCTGGGTGTCACCAGCATTGTGCGAGCATTGAACCTACGACCCAGGCTCTACACCAAGCTGCTCGCGCACTTTCACAGCAGTGGCATCAAACTTGACCGGCTTTCGGCCTTGTGGGCGCAAGCTGCGCTGCAGCTGTTCCCAAGCCCCGTGCGGGTCAATGGCCGGCTGGTCCTGGTCGGGGATGGCATCAAGGCCCCCAAGCGCGGCAAGAAAATGCCGGCCGTAAAGCTCCTGCATCAGCAATCGGAATCGAACACCAAGCCAGAATACATCATGGGGCATTCCATGCAGGCTGTCGGCTTGCTCGTCCATGCGGCCAAGAGCGTCTTTTCCGTGCCGCTCGCCGTGCGCATCCATGAAGGTCTGGTATGGTCCAACCGCGACAAGCGCACCTTGCTCGACAAGATGCTCGGCTTGCTCGA
>DATKIP010000040.1 GCA_035544015.1 Candidatus Saccharimonadia bacterium | reverse complement strand
TCGCCCCTAGCCATCATGGCCCAGGCCATTCGGGCAAGCTTGTTGGCAAGCGCGATGGCGGCGACCTTGGTCGGTCGCCGGGTCAACAGTGCCGTGAGCCACGGGCGGTGTTTGGTGCCGTGGATCTTGGCATAGCGGATGACGGCGAGTGCACCGGCCACGAACAGGCTGCGCAGATAGCGGTCACCCTGTTTGCTGATGCTGCCGAGCCTATCCTTGCCCCCGCTCGAGTGCTGCGTCGGAACGAGCCCGATCCAGGCCGAGAAGTTGCGTCCTGATCGGAAGGTCCTGGGGTCAGCAACGCTGGCGACCAAAGCGGTTGCTAGTAGCGGACCGACTCCGGGAATGTAATGAAGGCGCTTGCTCGTTTCGTTGGAGCGGTGCCAGACCATGATCATCCGATCGAACTCCACAATCTGCTCCTTGAGGCTGAGCAGTTGATTGCCGAGCGCGGCAAGGCACGCGCGGGCAACCTCAGGCACCCGTTTGTCACTCGGGTCGGCAACAATGTGGAGCAGTTCGGTTACTCCTTTGCGCCCGACCGGCGCGACGATACCAAATTCGGCAAGGTGAGCCCGGATCGAATTGATCACCGCGGTCTGCTGGCGAATAAACAGATGCCGTGTGCGGTGAAGCATCAGGCAGCTCTGCTGCTCAGGCGTCTTGGTGGGCACAAACCGCATGTTGGCTCTGGCGACAGCCTCACAGATGGCCTCGGCATCAGTGGCGTCATTCTTCTGCCGCTTGACGTAAGGCTTCACGTAGGCCGGCGGCATCAGTCGTACAGTGTGACCCAGTGCCTGGAGCTCGCGTGACCAATAGTGCGATGACGCGCAGGCCTCGATGCCAATCAGGCATGGCGGTAACTTCTGAAAGAACGCCAGAACGTACCGACGCTTCAACTGGCGGCGGATGACCACCTGGCCAGCAGCATCAACGCCGTGCACCTGAAAGACCGATTTGGCGATGTCGAGACCGATTGTCGTAATCGTTTGCATGGATGCTCCTCCGAATCGTGGGAGCTTTAACAGCGCCCACATCTTCGGCACTCATGTGCCGGTGGAGGAGCCGTCCACAGCATCAAAAGCCAAGCCGAGTGCTCCTGCTGAGCGGCCGGTAGCGGGACCGGTCGTGCCGCTTACGGTCACGCCCGTTGCCGCGGAAGAATTGCTTGGGGGCGTCGTCGTTGCTCCCCCCACCGACACAATCGTCACCCGCACGATCACCAAGGGCGAACCCGTCGCGGCGCGGCACGGGCGGGCCGACGATTTCAGCTGGCCGCGTGGTGCGGTCAATTTCGAACCGGGCGCGGTCGAGCCGACCGCGGCTGACACCACGGTGCCAGATGTCGGCGCGAACTCCGCCAAGTCTGCCCAGCGCAGGTCGGCGATGGATGCCTACGCCTCTCAAATTAGCAGACCGAAGCCCGCCCAGCGCCGGCCGCGCTCACGTCCCAATCCCGATCCCCCGTTTTTCGGATTCTTCCGGTAGGAGGGCTGGCGGCCGCCGCCTCTTGACCCTCCAAACATCAT
>DATKIP010000039.1 GCA_035544015.1 Candidatus Saccharimonadia bacterium | reverse complement strand
CGAAAGTAGTTGGCGCACTCCTCTGGCGCAAACTTCCTTACGAGCTTGCCGATGAGTTTTAGCAGTGTCTGCACGGTACGTGCCGCACCCTTGCGCAGCGCCGCCTTCAGCTTCGAGAATGCTTGCTCGATTGGGTTGAGGTCGGGCGAGTACGCAGGAAGATAGCGCACCTTCGCACCGGCCGCCTCGATTGCCTCACGCACGCAATCGATCTTGTGGGTGCGGAGGTTGTCCATGAAGACGATGTCGCCTTTGTACAATGTTGGCACAAGCACCTGCTCGACATAGGTGAGGAATGACGGTCCATCCATCGCACCGTCGATGACATAGGGCGCCGTGAGGCCATCGATGCGAAGCGCGGCCACGAGCGTCAGTGTCTTCCAATGGCCGTGCGGCACGCCGGCGACCAAGCGCTCCCCTCGAAGAGAGCGACCGTAGTGGCGAACCATCTTGGTCGTCACGGCGGTCTCGTCGATGAATACCAAGCGCGGCGCATCGAGCTTGGGCTGCTCGGCCTTCAGTGCGGCGCGCTCGGCCGCAACGTCAGGGCGATCCTGCTCGGCGGCGTGCAGAGTTTTTTTTGAAGGTGATGTGATGACGCTCGTAGAAGCGCCAGATCGAGCCGATCCCGGCTTTCTGCTTCTTCACCGAACGCAACCGCGCACGGATCTCCTGGAGTGTCAGGTCCGGCTCGGCGCCGACGAGATCGAGCAACCACTGTTTGTGCTTCTCGAGCGGCGATCGGCAGTGGCCGGTCCCGGGCTTTGCATCGACGGATCCTGTGGTCCTCCATCGATCGATCCAGCGGATCGCAGTCGAGGCGCCAACGTTGAGCAGGCGCGCCGCCTCCCGCGCACTCTCGCCACACTCCACCATCGAGACTGCCCTCACTCTGAGGTCTTTCGAATATCCCTTCGCCATCGCGGACCCCGCCGTTGTCGTCGAAGGTATCCGAATCTGATTTGCGCAACCGTGGGAATCCCCCTGTAACCGTTTTGATTCACATCAAGCGGAAACCGCTCTAGCGTCCCCTCGCGTACGCCTAACGTGTCTGGCCCGTCCCGGTCATTCATTGCGGATGGCTCAACGCTTGGTAAAGCGACTTCCGCAGACCAGGGTGCCGGCGGGATCACGAGGCTACAATTAGGATTCGCGGTGAAATGTGTGAACTTGCGTGCACTGGTCGATTCGGGGCGTTGGCCGCGAGCGAACGTTCGTTGGAAGACAGAGGTAAGGTGAAGATGTCGACTTCGAATAGCCTGTACGAGAGTCGAAATGAAACGCGAATGAGTGCCAAGCCGTTGGAAACAGCTTCTTTGGCG